>JAYSKH010000266.1:0-1742 GCA_043726505.1 Undibacterium sp.
ATCGGCAGGCGGGCCTGCTCGTGCTCCTGCAGCACCGTCACCAGCCGGCCCGAAGCCAGATGCGGCGCCACCTGGTAAGACATCAAGCGCGTCAGGCCAAAGCCTTCCAGTGCAGCGCCAAGCGCGGTATCGTTGCTGGTTGCCGTCAGGCGCGGCACTACCTTGACGGTACTGGCATTGCCTCCCGATTTTCCACCTTCCTTGCCGATGCCAAAGCGCCACTCCGTTGAAGGCGATACTCCTGTCGCGGCAATGACGGCGTGCCTGCCCAGATCCTGCGGCGTGGCAGGCGTACCGTATTGCTGCAGGTATTCCGGCGTAGCGCATACGACCCGCCGCACGTGGCCTACCTTGATCGCCCGCATCGACGAATCTGGCAATTCGCCTATCCTTACTCCAACGTCCATCCCCTCTTCCAGCAGGTTGACAATGCGATCCAGGAATACGGCCGATACCGCCATGTCGGGATAGGCGCGCAGATAGGCAACGATGCTGGGCGTAACGAACATACGGCCGAATAGCGCGGGTGCGGTGACCGCCAATGAGCCGCGCGGTTCTGCATTGATGCCGGCCACGGCGTCGTCCGCCTCGTCGGCGTCGGCAATCAGGCGGCGCGCACTTTCCAGATAGCGCAAACCGGCGTCGGTAGCGCGTACATAGCGCGTGGTGCGGTTCAGCAGCTTTACGCCCAGGCGCTCTTCCAGAATGGCAATCGCCCTCGTCACCGCAGGGGGAGACATCGCCAGCCGGCGCGCTCCGCCTGCAAAGCTTTCTTCTTCCGCTACCGCAACAAAGACGCTCATTAAATGAAACCGATCCATCTGCTGGCCTTTCCTGATTTTTCACAATTCCGACTAGAGAAACAATATACGCGTTGTTTCCATTATTCTTGATTTTACGGGAATTATGCATGCCCATCTATAGACGCTCAAATTGCAGCTCAAATAGGAGCTCAGATAGCGGCTCAGATAAATCAGCAAATCAGGGAGTTGGTAAAAATAGAATGCGAGGCAACGCCTTGCGCGGACTAGATCAGTTTCCAGCGCATGAACAGTGCGATGGCTGCCGGCAGGCCGAATATCAGCACGAACATCGGCAGTTCTTCGGCGACCGTATAACCGGCGCCCGCCACGCCCATCCACATATTGCAGCCGGCAACGACCAGCCATAAGGGAAGGAAGATCATCGTTGCCAGCCTGATCGCACCGGCGCTGGTGGCGGCCAGTTTGCGGGCAAGGATATGGCACACACCCAGCAGGACGACGCTGAAGAACAGCACGATGGCGGTGTGCATGCAAATCTCCTTTTTTACTCTGACTATCTTTGGGTGCAGCGCGTTTCCGGAGTGTAGACTCTTGGCCTCCAAGCATAACCTCAAATTATGCAGTCCGCACAAAAAATCAGTTGCCCTGCTGCGTGCAGATACACCGCTGCGCACCGCACTGCTTTACACTGGCGTTTGCCGTTTCGACTTGCTGCCGTTCCCACTATTTTTCCATTCTTATTTGTATCTTATTTGTATCACCCGGACCACTTTATGCGCAGATTCATCAGTTTGGCCTTTTTCCTGTGTGCAGCACCGGCCTTGCAGGCGCAAAGCCTGCTGCCCACCAATGTCAGTGAGGCATTGGTCAAGGCCAATCTGCCGTCACAGTCGCTCAGCGTATGGGTTGCGCCTGTCAGCAATACCAGCGCTCCCACACTGTCCAGCTATGCAGACCGGCCAATGATCCCCGCTTCGA
>JAYSKH010000267.1:0-11436 GCA_043726505.1 Undibacterium sp.
CGTCGAGTGTGTGGAGTTGTTGATCATTGATTAGCCGTTTGTAATAGCTGAAGCATAGTGTCCTTGCAGGGATATTTCAACCGAGATGGAAGTGCCGGCGCCGGCGGTGCTGGTGATGCTGAGAATGCCGCCTATGCATTCCGATCTTTCCTGCATGCTTTGCAGACCAAAGCCCGCATGCCTGACATTGGGGTTAAAGCCAAGCCCGTTGTCGCGGAGTTCCATTTTTAGCGTTCCTGGCGTATAGGTAATGAATGTTGAGAACAGGGTGGCGCTTGCGTGCCGGATAGTATTGGTCAAAGCCTCTTGCCCTATCTTTACCAGATGTTCGTCCCAGCCCTGCGGTAGTTGCTGCGCCTGTCCCGTTAACCTGAATTCGGTTTTCAGGTTCGTTCCAAAGGTTATTTTGCCCAGTTGTGATTGCAGCGCCAGGAACCAGTCAGAGCGGTCAAGGAAGCGCGGGCGCAATGCCTGCACCGAGCGGCGGGCTTCTGCCAGGCTGTCCCGGGCGAGGCTGCCGGCAAGATCCAGGTGCCGCTCTGCCTCTTTGCCGTAGCCCAACTGGCTTGCATCTTTGGCGGCTTCCAGTTGCACAATGACGCCGGTAAAACCTTGCGCCAATGTGTCATGGATGTCGCGGGCCATGCGGTTGCGCTCCGTGACGACCGCGGCCTGCCGGTCCCGCTCCGAGAGGCTGGTCAGCTGGATTGCCAGCATCGCGTGATTCGCCAGCGCTTGCGCCAGCTCAATTTCTTCTGCGCACAGTATGCGTTTTTCGGCAAAGCGTATGGCGATGGCGCCCTCCAGCCGCCCCGAGATCGACATCGGAATCAACAGCACGGTAATGATGCCCATCTTTATCAGGCGGTCAGACAACGCGTAGGCGGGCACCAGCCGTATGTCTTCCATCAGGTCCGGTTTGTTGGTTTTGAATTTTTCAATCCAGGTTCTTTGGTCGTCCATTGGCAGCCAAGGGCTCATGCCGGCAAATCGCGGGTCTGATTTTTTGATGATTTTGTCGTCTTCAAAAGCGAATTCAAAACCAATAAAATCAGACGCAAAATCTTTGCGCCACGCGCTAATGCTATGTGCATTGAACTGGCGGACAATGGTGCGCACGATGTGCTCGACCAGGCGCTCCGGGTCGGCTTCGTTGGACAGCACTTCCATGGTCTGCTTTAAGGCTTCAACCTGGCTCCTGGCGAGCTGCTCGGATGCGGCCAGCGCTTCCTCTATCTGTTCAATATCCTCCAGGCTTCCCTGCCAATGCACAAGCTCGCCCGATTCGCCAGTAATGGACGTGATGCGGACCAGGAATTTCCTGAACTGTCCGTCTGTGCCGCGGACCTTGAGTTCGCACAGGCCGCCGGCACCGGTATCCCGTATCGACGAAAATGTATCGGTGAAATTTGGCCTGTCGGCAGTATGAATCGCATCGAACCACGCGCCGGCACTTGCCGCATTTGCCGCGTTGGCTGCATTTGCCGCATTTGCCACATGGAACGGCAGTCCGAGATAGTGCAGCAGTGATTTATTGAGAAAAATAATTTCGCCATCCACGCTTGCGCACCACAGTGGCGTGGGTAAGCCATTGAGCGCTGAGCGTACTAAAAAGGGTATGTCCATCCTGACTCCTTTAGATCGGGCTACCGCAGCCACTGCTTGAGTTACTGCTTGAGTCTCTGCTTTAGCCACTCCGAAGTGCTTTATTGGTATCTTCTTATTTTATCCCCGATCACCGTCAATGGAAGCAGCAAAATTAAGCTTGCGACAATATTGTTGAAAAATAGCGCGGCGACGATTCGCGTGCGATGAATATTCAGCGACCGCTGCTTTGAAACGGCGCCTTTACTGCCGGGCTTCTAATCCAAAAGGAGGAGGCGGATGTCCTCCTTTTCAGGGGAATGAAAAATCTCCTCCCGATCAATATAAATTTGACAGGAAGCGCGACATACTTGTTTCTATGCCAGACCAGCCGGAGGAACACATGAGCGCCAACACTTCAACAAGAGTACTGATCCTTTATCCTGATTCAGTCGTCGCCGCAGGGCTGGTCACTACGCTCAATACGCAGACAGATTTTGTGCTGCATAAGCTGAGCAGACAGCAGTGGCTGGATACCGAACAGTGTTCGCAATATCAGGCGGATGTGGTGATTGCAGATTATGAAGTTGGCCTTGCCTTCATCGCCCGGCAAAAACAGGGCGGCAGTCTGCAACTTCCATCTGCTGCACGTGTGATGATACTGACGCATAGAGAAAGCGAATCAGAAATCCGCTATGCGCTGGACAAAGGCGTCAGAGGATACCTGACCCTCAATTGTGATCTTTGCGAGCTTTTCGCCGGAGTGCGCGCGCTGCAAAACGGCTTGCGGTTTTTCTGCAAGGAAGCGAGTGTGCATCTGGCCGATAGCCTGTCGCGCCAACTGCTGACAGAGCGGGAAACCGGCGTGCTGCGCTTGCTCGTGCAGGGAGACTGTAACAAACAGATCGCCAAAAAACTCAATATCGCGACCAACACGGTAAAGTCCCACACAGCTTCCATCTTTCAAAAACTGGGCACGGCAAGCCGGACCGAAGCCGCAGCGGTTGCTGAAAAGCGCGGCTTGCTCAAGCTGCCGAAAGAAAGCAGCTATCAGCTGGCACATTCAGAGATGGCGATGTAAGGAAAAATCCTGAGCTGGCTGCGAGTGCACGGAATGCACAGAGTGGACAGATTGCACAGAGTGCACATACTGTTTCGGCGTCATGCCGGTTTCCTGTCGGAAGATACGTGTGAAGTGGCTGTGGTCACAAAATCCCAGGTCAAGCGCTATGCGTGAGAACCGGTTATCGTTTGCCGCCAGCAGTTCTTTTGCGCGCGCAATTCTCCTGCCAAGGACATAGTTCATCGGACTGTCTCCGGTGCTGACCCGGAACATTCTTGCGAAATGGAAATTGCTCATGCATGCTTCCTTTGCCAGGCCACGCAGGCTGAGGCGCTCGCCGATATTGCTCTCGACATAGGCGGTGACACGGTTGATCGCACAAGGCGCCAGCCCCCGGCATCCTCTGCTGCGATTGGGCGAAAGTTCGTTTTCCGGCAGCGTATTCATATCAGGAACCCTTACAAAACGGTGCAAATTCACATTAGCTATCGTAGGGTTCTGCAGTCGATCTTAATAGACCACATCAGGTGATGACTGAATCATACCTTTGGGTTATTGAGCGGCTTGGTTCTTCACTGGTAGCGCAGATATTGGCCCGCTGGCTTTACATCGAGAATCATGTCGGAACGAGGTATTCAGGAAGCCAGGCGACGCAGGTTTCGGTCCACAGGCCGGAAATGATGATCTTCTTTTCCGGTTTTCTGCATTGCGGCAGACGAAATTGCGGAGACGAAATTGTTGTGGCCACTTTCAACACGTTGGCGCAGCGAAAGCCTTTGCCGGCTTCTCTTTGAGTCGGCCTGCCAGCATGTCTTCGCTTATTTGCAAACTATTCTTCAAGTTAAGTTCTTTTTGTCCGATAAGTCCGTATACCTTGTTGCCGGACATCCATGTCATCCATCTCCTCACTCACGCTTCGCCATTTAAATGAGCCGACAAAGCTGACTGCCGCTTCGGTTCAACAATCCGGTTCAGGCACCGGTTCAGGCAGCGGTGTGCCAAGTGTTCAGGCTAGTCCTCAGGACCTTGTGGTCATCAGCCCAAACGCAAAAATACTATCGGAGCTGACGAACGAATCTCCCAGCATGTCTCGCACTGTATCTCCCGAGGCGTCGGCAAATCGGGCCGGTGAGCTGGCCGGATTGGCAGAAACCAAATTGGCTGATGAGGTTGATGGGATTGATGACGATGCCTTGAGCTACCTGACGCCGAAAGATATTCAAAAACTGGAGAAAGCCTACGCCGATGCCCGGGCACTCGGCATTGATCCTAGAATGATTGATGCGGCAGCCATTAGCCTTGGCTCGCATCGCCGGGCCGATGAGCAGGCAGGCGAGAAACCTCAACAGAGGGCATCCGCGTCCATGATAAAGGACCTTACCGCTGCCATCCATGCCCGCGCTCGCGGAAACGGCAGCACGGAAAACTCGTCAAACTCTTCGGTGCTCGGCTCAAAGTCGCTGTTTTCCTGATCTCAATCTTCGGACAATGTCGCCGCCGACACGAATGCGACGGCGCGCTCGCTGACCTCATCTTGTGCGGCAGATATAAGCTGAACTCCGCACGTTCATCCTATTTTAAAAAAAGCCGCTGGTTCAGAATGTGGTTCAACGAGAAAGGGCCGGTGCTCACCGTCAGCCCGCGCTGCCTCGTTCTGCTTTTTTACCCACATTCAGGCGTCATTCACTTCATTCAAAAAGAGGTATCCCGATGAACATACGAACTCCGTTGACCGCCGTTTCCGCCGTATTGTTTCTGTATTCAGGACTAATGCAGGCAAGCCAGGCGGCTCCGACTCCACTACCTGCCGTCCAGTCGGCAACTAAACTGACTTTTGGCGATGCAGGCACCCTGTTTATCGCCGACTGGAAAGGCGCCAGGATTTATGCGCTGCCGGTGGCTGCGCAAAGCGCCGCCGGCAAACCGTTTAATTTGAAGGATATCCAGAAGACCATCGCGACCTCATTGAAAGTGCCGCAAACCTCGCTGCGCTTTGAAGATCTGGCCGTACAGCCCGGCGCGGAAATGGCCTACGTGGCACTGACGATAAAACAGGGGAAAGCAAATTCTCCCGCCATCGTTTCCGTCGATTCCGAAGGCAAGGTCAAGCGCATCGACCTGCGTAAAGTCGCCACGTCGGTGGCCATCACCGACAAGCCGGCAGCCAATGCTACCTTCTGGCGCGACCTGCCTGCACAGACCCTTACCGTCACCGACATGAAGTTCTATCAGGGCAAGCTGTATGTCGCTGGCTTGTCTGACCGCAGTTTTGCATCGACGTTGCGGATTTACGATTTTCCGTTCAAGGGCGATGCACGCGCGTCGACTATAGAGATGTACCATCCGGTGCATAACCAGGTGGAGACCAGGGCGCCGATACGCTCGATGGCGATCATGCAGGTGGGCGGTGAACCTAGCCTCGTGGCTGCCTATACTTGCACACCGCTGGTGACGATACCGCTGAAGGACCTGCAGGATGGCGCGCATATCAAGGCGAAGACCGTCGGCGAGCTGGGATGGGGTAATGTGCCGGTAGGCATGGTCACCTACCGCCAGGGTGATGTGGATTATGCGCTGATCGCCAATTCCAGCCGCTCTGCCGATTTGCTGACCTTGCCGGACATTACCGAACAAGCGGCTAAGCCTGGCCTGAGCACACCGATAGAGTGGCCGGCAAAACCGTATGCCGGCGTGAAAGCGACGATGACACCACTGTCTGCCGTCATGCGCATCGATAATCTGAATGACGGTTTGCTGCTTGCGCTGCGCCGTGAGAACACCACGGGCGATATGCAGCTGGTATCTATTCCCAAGGGCGCGTTCCTCAGGCTGAGCGATTTTGTCAACGAATACGATTTTCCTGATTACAAATATCCTGACGGCGACAAGTTCCACGATTTCCACAAGTATGCACGGGGTATAGAAGGTTATTCAGATCTGGCGCGATAAATGATGGTGATTGCTCCAACTGTGAGACAAAGGCAGGTATGCAGCCGGGTTAGCGCCGGCAAGCGTCTGCCGCTTGCTGCCTTGGTATTGGCTGTATCCGCTCACACAGCGGTTTTTGCTGCGCCACGGCTTGCGCCATCGGGCAACGAGATACCCGAAAATATCCTGCGTATGGAGCTCTACCTGGATACGCCGCTGAACTCGCCGCTGGATATGCGCTATGTCCGGCTGCTTGATGCTGCCGGTTCACCGATAGACGGCGCTCTGCTGGATGTAGCTTTGCCCGGCAGGGATGGCCTGAGCGTTTCCATTCTGATGCACCCCGGGCGCATCAAGACCGGTGTTGGCCCCAATTCCAGCATGGGCATGGCCCTGCACGAAGGCCAGACGGTGACGCTGGAGGTGGCCGATCCGCAGTTGCAAGGCGTTACTAAAAAGACCTGGACGGTAGCGCCTGCGCTGCGGCAAAGGATAGATCCGCAGCATTGGATAGTCCATGCACCTGCGTCAGGCAGCCGCGAGCCGGTGCGGCTGGAGTTTGGCGCCGGGCTGGATGCGGGCGCTGCACAACTGATCGCAGTCGCCGCTGCCGGGCGCCGCCTGCCGGGGAAATCCATGTTGGTCAATGGAGAAACCGGCTGGCGCTTTACTCCTTCCTCTCCGTGGCGGTCTGGCTCTTACGCAGTGCGGGTCCACCCCGCGATTGAAGATCCTGCCGGCAACCGCCTTTGTTCCGCATTTGAAGCTGCAGAGCAAAGCGCAGCGGAGTGCGACGCCGACGTCAGCATCAATTTTTCCGTACGCTAGCTAGCTCTGACATTTCTTCCGCATTGCTGGGTGAACATTCATTCGTCTGACCTTGTCCCTCGCCAGGTTTTAAAGCCCCACAGTGCTGCTGCCGATGCAACTGCTGATGCAACTGCTGATGCGATTGCGGATGCGGCTTAGCCGTGCCGGCGTTTGGATGTATGGATTGCACTTCAGATATGTACATCAGTGGACAGACCTGCATGGCCACTACTGCATGGGCTATCGGGATGACAGCCCACTAGATCGCAGTGGCCGCAGGCACTGCTTACTGAGTAGCGGTTTTGGTGGGCGAGTAGTAGCTTGGAAATGACTTCAACGGAGACCAGGCCGGTTCTATGGCGGGCAGTTTGGGGTTGCGCGCGCTATATTCTTTGTCGGCAAATACCACCTTGCCGTCCACCACCGTCAACACAGAGCGGATGACCTTAATTTTCTCCGCCGGTACCGTCATATAGTCGTCAGACAATAAAGCAAAATCTCCATACTGGCCGACTTTGATAAGGCCTTTTACTTTTTCTTCCTGTGAAAACCATGCGCTGCCTAGCGTATAAAGACGCAATGCCTGTTCCCGTGTCAGCAGGTTTTCCGAAGATAGAAATGTGAGTCCGGACGCTACTTTACCGGTAGTCAGGAAGTACAACCCCAACCACGGATTAAACGACGAGCGGGTTGCATCTGTGCCCATGCCTACCGGCACGCCTATTTGTGTCAGCATTTTAGCCGGCGGTGCGTGCGATGATTCCTCCGCGCCGTAACGCTGGTAGAAATCATCGCCAAGGAAATACATCCTGTCCTGAACCGCGACGCCGCCACCCAGCGCGTGGATGCGCTTCATGTTTTCAGGTTTGATGGTTTCTGCATGGTCGATGGCCCAGCGCAGTCCATTCAAAGGTGTTTTCTGATTTACCTTTTCGATGACGTTCAACAGTCGGGTGATGGATTCATCATAGGTGGCATGTATCCTGAACGGCCAGTGTTTTTGCACAAACAGTGCAACCACGGGTTCCAGTTTATCTTCCATATCTGTATCCTGTGTAGGACGCGGAGAGCGGAAATTTTCAAAGTCGCCGGCTTTCCACAAGACCCATTCGCCCGCGCCTTCCAGTTCGTATCCGTGCTCACGCACTTCATCCAGATTCTGGCCCACGGAATTTTCACTCATCCATTTCTGGTAATCCTCTAGCTCCTTGCCGGGATGCTGTGTGAACAGATAAAACGACACGCGCAGTGGCAGCTTTTGCGCCTTCATCATAGCAATCGATGCTGAGTAGTCGTTCGGGAAATCGAATCCGCCGCCGCCCGCATCGACCACGCTGGTCAGCCCAAACCTGGCCAGTTCATGGAACATCCATTGCGTGGAATTTTCTGCAGTGGCTTCATCGAGTTTTGGCAATTTCCCCAGCAGGCTATAAAAGATGCCCGGGTTGGGGGTGGCCAGCACCAGGCCCGTAGGATTGCCTGCCTTGTCCCTTTCGATTTTACCGCCTTCCGGCTCGGGTGTATTGGCGGTCAGGTCCAGCGCTTTGATGGCGGCTTTATTCAGCACGATAGAGCTGTAAAAGTATTGGATGTAGACCGGGATATCAGGCGAGGCGGCGGTGAGCTCTTCCGGCGTGGGCAAGCGTTTTTCTTTAAACTGCGACGGCGTAAATCCACCCACGACTCTGACCCATTGTCCTTTTGGCGTCACCAGCGCCTGCGCGCGTATCATTTCCAGCCCTTGTGCCAGCGTGGGCACACCGTCCCACCGCAACTCGGTCGTAAAGGAGGTTCCCCCGCGCAGATAATGTCCGTGCGAATCATTGAGGCCTGGAATCAACCGCCGTTGATGGGCATCGACGATGTCCGTGTTTGCGCCCTTGTAGCGCAATATATCAGCGGATGTCCCTACCGCGATCACTTTCCCGTCTTTGATGGCAAGTGCCTGGGCAGAAGGCTTGGCCGCGTCCAGGGTGGTGATTTTCGCATTCTTGATGATCAGGTCAGCGCTGTCCGTCTGCGCCGCTTCTGCGTAAGTGGGAACATAAAGCGCCGAGAAAAGCATGGCGGCTATGGGGGCGATCATTGCATTCATAGAGTGTGTCCTGATTAAATAAGATAATCAATAACAAACGCCACTGCGGGCAAGAGGCTACAAGCTGCTTGCCAGTTATTGGCGTATTGCCATAAATTTGCCTTGCCTTCAACACAACACGCCAGAATGATTGAGTAAGGGAAAAATGGCTGAACCGGCGATTGCTTCTCGTGCCTGAAGGCAGAGTGAGACGATGTCAGGCTGTGGTGACGGTATCGAATCAATATGCATTCTGGGCGCATCAATGATTCGCCGCTAGAAGGCTCGTGCTGACTTTCCAAGCCTTTTGGGGCTGGACGCGCACTGTTGAAAAATTAAATGGATGTTGTAACATGGGCGCTCCTGTCAGAAATGACAGTATTTTCCTGTGTAGCCTGTGTGGATTCCGATACTTTCATTCTTTGTTGGGCTTTAGCGCGGTCGGCACTGATGTCTCGACTACTTCACATCAGGAGTGATGGGAGCCCGGATAATCTGTTTTCATTTTCTGGATTCTGTCGAATCTGCTTCGCACCCTTTAACACTTAGCCGGTGGCTACTCTGGCGATGGAATGGAATTCAATGCCTCCATCACGCCTTAAGCAAACCATGGACGCGTTCTCAATAGCGCCTTTTCAGGTAAAAAAATGAACTACCCGTCTTGCCAGAAATTCGTACTCAAGCTGTGCCGGAGCTGGTTGAAATCCTGGAGCCTGCCGTATCTGCTTGCGCTCCTCGCGTGGGCCTGCTGTCAAAATGCGTTGGCGGATCGCCCGGTTACTTCGCCTGAGAAGTACACAATCGACCTGCATCACACAAGCTGGACCACCAAGGAAGGGGCGCCGGCATACATCATCGGCATTACTCAAACGGCTGACGGCTGGCTGTGGCTGGCGGCTTCCAATGGGCTATTTCGTTTCGATGGCGTGACATTCGAACGCTTCCATGCCACTGAAGGGAAGCTGCTTTCAAACAATCTGTGGGCGATGCGTGTGCTTTCTTCCGGCGCCTTGTGGATAGGCTACCGGTCGGGCGGCGCCAGTGAAATAAAGGAGGGGAAGATAAAAAATTTCGGCGCTAGTGACGGCTTGCCGAGCGCCAGCGTGGCTGATTTTGAGGAAGATGCAGCCGGGCGGCTATGGGTGGCTACTTCACGAGGCATGCTGGTCTTTGACGGCAAGCGCTGGAGCAAGCCAGACCCTGCGATCGATGCGCCGCGTACCTATTGCACGCTGCTGAGTGATCACCAGCACACTCTTTGGGCGCAATGCGAAGATGGTGCCTACGAGTTGGCTGCAGGCGATCATCATTTCGTCAAACGGCCGGCGCCTGAAGGCATCGGGCGCTTGTTTCAAGACAGGGACAAGACGGTATGGAGCGTCGGCGGGTCTAAAGGCGCGGTCACTGCGCTGGCTGGCCCAGGGCTCGATACGCCAGCTCCGCTGTGGCCTGCGCCTCGTGCTGGCGGCGGAACCATGCTGTTTGATCGTGACGGCGAGCATGTGTGGATGAGCCGGAGTGATGGAGTTGCACGCGTCAATAGTACCGGTGTGGTGGAAGAGTTCGGTACAACGGAAGGCCTGAGCGGCACTGCGGTCAACTTTATATTGCAGGATAGAGAAGGCAATGTCTGGGTCGGGACTGAAAATGGTCTGGACCGCTTCAGACGGCAGGCGCTGTCAGGCGTGTTGCTGCCTCAGGTGTATTCCGACAGCACGCCCATCGCAGCCGCCGCCGAAGGCGCCCTTTGGGTGGGAAAAACGCTGCTGAACAAGCCGGACCGTGCAGCATTTTCCCGCATACCTTTGGGCGCAAGCGACAATAGCGATACTGTTTCGGTCATGTGGAGTGAGTCGCCGGATAGTGTGTGGATCGCTGCGCGGGATGGGCTGTGGCATCAGCAGGGGAATAATAGTGAGCGGATAGCTCTGCCGGAAGGGGTAGTCCCCAGTCTCAATATTTACGCCATGGTACGCGATCGGGCTGGTGATTTATGGATATCCGTGCGTAGTCGCGGTGTTTTCCGCAGGCATAACGGAGTATGGGAGGCTGATTCCCGGTTTAAGGATTTTACTCCAGTGAAGTGGATGTACCTTGATGCACAAGGGCGCATATGGTTCACCGGATCGGGCAGCCGGATCGCTTGCCTGGCGGACGGTAAGCTGAGCTTCTTCGGTGCTTCTGAAGGGCTGGAGGCGGGAAGTGTGCTACAAATTATGCAGATCGATTCCCATATCTGGGTTGGTGGAGAGAACGGCTTATTTTATTTGGACGGCACGAGATTTCAGCATGTGCTCGGCACCGAAGATGAAGGCTTATATGGCATCTCCGGCATGATGTATGTCCGTGGCAAGCTATGGCTGAACGGTATGGGCGGCATCACTTCCTTAGACGGCAGCGAATTGAAACGGGCAATATCGGATGCCGGATATCGCGTGCGTTATTCCCGCTTCGATCACAGGGACGGCTTGCGGGGAAGTGCAACGCAGTCGGCGCCTTTGCCTTCTGCCATTGCCGGAAGCGACGGTAAGTTGTGGTTCGCCACTACGGCGGGCATTTTCTGGATGAACCCTGTCGATACGGTAAAAAACATTTTGCCGCCACCGGTCTATATTCGCGGAATCATTTCAGCTGGTACTCTGTATCCCGTTGACGGGAAATCCGTCCCGCGGATAGCTCCACGCCCTGCGCGGATACAGATCAACTACACGGCGCTGAGCCTGACCATGCCTGAGCGAATGAAATTTCTGTACCGCCTGGACGGAGTTGATAACGAGTGGCAGGACGGCGGAACCTTGCGCAGCACCACTTACACCGATCTTGGACCTGGCGCATATCGCTTCAGGGTAAAAGCGGCGAACAACGATGGCGTGTGGAGCACAGACGAAGCGGTGGTCAATTTTTATGTCGAACCTACCTTATATCAGACAATGTGGTTTCGCCTGATGTGCGGGATTGTTGTTGGCCTGAGCCTGTG
>JAYSKH010000268.1:0-26197 GCA_043726505.1 Undibacterium sp.
TGAAAAAAAGAACCGTCGTGCTAAACTCTCCCATAATAAAAATACAACCTGGAGACACACGATGATAGAAGTACACCACCTGAATGAATCCCGCTCACGCCGCATCACATGGATGCTGGAAGAACTGGGCTTGCCTTACGAGGTCATCAATTACCAGCGCGACCCCAATACCAGGCTGGCGCCGCCAGAGCTGGAGGCAGTGCATCCATTAGGCAAGGCGCCGGTGATACGCGACGATGGCCAGGTGTTTTTTGAGTCAGGCGCCATTATTGAATATCTGGTGCGCCGTTACGGCAACGGCCGTTTTGCACCTGCCATCGATACGCCGGATTACAACCGCTACCTGCAGTTTCTGCATTATGCAGAAGGCTCAGCAATGCTGCCTCTGATGCTGAAGCTATACGTCGGCCGCCTCGGCGAAGCCGGCGCGCCGCTGCAACCGCGCATACAGAGCGAACTGAAAAATCATCTCGGCTTTCTGGAGGGCGAACTGGCCCAACGCGATTACTTTGTCGGCAATGAACTGAGTGGCGCGGACGTGCAGCTGTCTTTTGTCGCCCAGGTCGCCGTGCGCGGCGGCCGCGATGCTTATCCCAATCTTGCCCGTTTTGTTGACATGCTGGAAGCGCGGCCTGCTTACCAAAAGGCGGTGGCAAAGAACGGCGTGTAGTTTCGGATTTTCGCCTACATCCATGCAGCGTTGGCCGCGGTGTTTTCGGCGCGGCACGCTGCAAAAATTAGCGCTTCGTGTCAATATGTAGCATGCCTTCCAGATCCATTCCGCTTTTCCCCCTTAAAACCGTGCTCTTTCCGGACGGCCTGCTGCCTTTGCAGGTCTTTGAAGTGCGTTATCTGGACATGATAGGCAAGTGCATTGCCAGCAAGAGCGACTTTGGCATTGTGTCGCTGGCAGGAGGCAGTGAGGTGCGCAAGCTGGAAGGCCGCGATGTGCTGGCGCCCGTAGGCACTGTGGCCAAAATCGATGAATGGGGCAGGCCGCAGCCTGGCCTGATCCGCATCAACTGCATAGGCGGCGAGCGCTTCAAAATATTGTCCAGCGAGCAGTTGAAGCATGGGTTGTGGATGGCCGAAGTGGAGGCCGTGGAAGACGACCACAATATCGCCATTCCGCAGGAACTGCAGATTGCTTCTGACATGCTGCAAAGCCTGATTACATCGCTGCAAAAGAAGGTCGGCGAAGGCGGCGAGCTGCCGATGCGGCCACCGTTCCGGCTGAATGATTGCGGCTGGGTCGCCAACCGCTGGTGCGAGCTGCTGCCGATACCGCTGACAGAAAAACAGCATCTGCTGGCGCTGGATAATCCCTTGCTGCGCCTGGAGCTGGTGCAGGACTTGCTGGACCAGCTGGGGTTGACCGAGTCGGTATAGAATTTGATTAATATCGGCCTTCAGATGCGATGGCCGGCGCAACTACGTTGAAAGGCAGGCAATGAGTTTATCGATATGGCTGGTGTTTCTTGCGGCGTCCCTGGTGACGACCTTCAGCCCTGGGCCGGCCATCTTGCTGGCGATTTCCAATTCAGTGGCCTTTGGCCCCAAAAAGGCGTTGCTCAGCTCGGTCGGCAATGCGACCGGCATTTTCCTGGTGTCCAGCGCGGCGATGGCCGGCCTGGGCGTGGTGCTGAACACGTCGGCCCTGCTGTTCGGCGCGTTCAAGCTGGCTGGTGCGGCTTATCTGATTTACCTGGGTGTGCGCCAATGGCGTAGCAAGGTCAATCTTTTTGAGCAGCAGGTGGAACCCACTTCTTCCGCGTCAGCATCTGCCGCTGCTGACGGGCACGCCAGATTCTTCCGCCAGGGTTTGCTGGTCGCGGTGACCAATCCTAAAAGCATCCTGTTCTTTACTGCGTTGTTCCCGCAGTTCATCAAGCCCGAAGTGTCGGTGCCGGAGCAGTTCTTTGTTTTGACCTTGACCTTCGCTTTGTGCGCGGTACTGGCGCATTGTTTTTACGTATTGCTGGCACGCCGTATGAAGGGCTGGTTTTCCAGCAAGCGCCGCGCGCAGTGGTTCAACCGCGTATCGGGCGGCGCTTTTGTGGCGCTGGGCCTGGGGGTGTTCCGCCTGAAGAATAACGCCAGCTAAATACCGGTTGCGGATGAAAAAAGCCCCCGATAAAAAAATTTATCGGGGGCTTTTGCTTTTGCTGGCTGCGGTCTTGCGCAGTCACTCGATATGCTTATTTACTACGCTCCTTCACATCTGGCGGCGCAGCAGCATGATGCCGACAAAGCCCAGCAACAGCATCAGCCATGGCGAAGGATCGGGCAGGAAGCCCGTGGTAGAACCTGCGGCCATCGCCGAATGAGGCTGCTTGCCGCAGCCGGAAAATCCCGGAATGGAGCGGCAGCCGCTTGCTGCTTTAAGGGATGCATCGAAATTTGCATCAAGGTTTACGGCAAGATTGGCCTGCGTAACTGGCTTGGTCGGCATTTCTGAAAAATCCGCAGTCGTGGCTTGTGCCAAGCGCCGGTAACCGTCTGCGATGCCGGAAGCAGGCAACGTCAGTGAGCCGGCATTCGCCAGCGACGGTGACAGGCGCAGGCTGGCAAGTTGATGATGCGTGGGGCTGGCCAGCGTGTGATACAAAGGCTGGGCGCTGGCAGAGATAGGCAGCAATGCCAGCAGCAGCAAGAGCGCTAGCAGGCCGAGCAGCACATCCCTGATCAATTGAAACACTTTCATACTATTCCTTTTCTCTAAGCTGAGATGTCGAACGCCGCAACAGCAGCGCCGGCTACCGATGGGTGGCCAAGGCGCAGGCTTGCCTGCGGGCATTCGTCCGGTATTTGTGCCGGCGTATTCATCGCCTTGCACAACACGACTTTATTTCTGCGAGATGGAGATTTCAGAAAGTGGGTAACGGAGCAGATCTTGAGAGCCTGCTTGTAAAGAAATAAAGTGTTATCGAAAAGATAATATAGTCCACAGTAGGGAAGTTGTCAAATAGCTTTCATTATTTTTACATCAGATAGTGATAGGAAATGTGCGAAGCTTGCCGCCTGGAATGGCGGCAAGAGCAACGAGGGAAGGAAAAACAGGCAGGCAGGATGGGGCAAGAAAGAGCAGGGCAGCCTAGTCCTGCTGCCCAAAAATGACTGCCACTACGCCATCCGAATCTTCTGCATAGGCATGGCTTAGCCCCGCAGGCACGACAATCATCTGACCTGCAGACGCCTGTACTGTCTGGGTTCCAGCGATAATGCTCACGCGCCCCTGCAGCACAATAATGCGTTCTTGCACCTTGTGCAGTTCCTGCGGGTAATGCTGCGGGCGCTGGTTCAGCAACAGCAGCGAGCCGGCGCTGATACCGGTCAGCAAATAATCGGTATCCACCGGCTGCTGTTTGCCCAGCGCGATCAGGTCGATGGTGTGGAGTAAAGCGGTGTATGCTTGCTCTGTCATGTCACGCGGAGGAAATTATCAAATAAGTAAATGATTGTAACTCTGATAGGGCGCTTGAAGCGCCGCAGGTATAGTTCAGTCTCTCTCCCTCCAACCCCTAAGGATTGGATTGGCCCACGCCGCAAGGTCGTGGGCCTTTTTTTCGCCTGCAGCAGTTGCCGACGTTTCCCTCCATTCTCACGGCAGGCCGTTGACGCTGCCTTCCTTCGGATAGGAAATACTGTAATGCCGGTTTCCTGTAAAAAAGATGAATGGTTATTTCGTTGATGAAATAATCCATTTTGGCATGCCTGGATACGTTGGTGCAGCGAGGGAAATGTTTATTTTATAACTGTTGATTGCAAAGAGGCGGCTTGCGGCTGCCGGCCTCTACTGTGGCTATTGCGCCTATGGTCTATTCCCGCCGCATCTTCGCATCCAGGCTGATGCTGCCACCGCCGGCCAGCCATAAATACAGGAAGAGGAAGCAATACAACACCGCCAGCTCGCCGCCGTTCAGTATCGGCAAAAAATTCTTCGGTGCGTGCGCCATGAAATAAGCCACCGCCATCTGGCCTGAAAGCACAAAGGCGACGGGGCGGGTGAACAAGCCTACCAGTATCAGCACGCCGCCCACCAGTTCCAGCACACCGGCAAAGCCAATTAGCGACATCATCTGCATGCCGTCGTACATGGCCACATGCGGCACGGCGAACAGTTTGGCCGTGCCATGCTGCAGATAAAGAAAGCCTGTGATGAAGCGCAGCAGGCTGAGTGCGCGCGGTTTCCAGGTGACGATAAAGCCGGTATCTGTTTTCATTGCTGTCCCTTTTCGTGGTTGTTGTTTTTCCTGTTGTTTTTCCTTATGCGCCCATATTGCCGTTATGTGCAGCGGCTTTGGCAATGAAGGCGTTCTTATACTATTCCGCTTTGCATTCACGTGCTTGGGCTTTTACCGTCAGTGCTCCGATACACGCTGCAAGCGCAGAAGCAGGCTTGCGTGTATTCTGGCTTGAGTTCAGTTCCGGGTCGCTTCCATGAAAAAACGCATTCCACTTCTTTCCTTTGCTCCTCTTCTTCGACGTCCGCTTGCAGCGATGCTGGCCGCAGTCGTGTCGATGGCAGCCGCGCTGTCCAGCACGCCCGCCGTTGCCCAGGACGCCGAGGCCAGCTTGCGCAATGCAATCCGCGATGGCGATGCCACGGTGCTCAAAGTGCAGGGCGCATCGATACGTACGGTATTTGCAGACGGCAGGCTGGCGCTGCCCAAGCCTGCCGTGCTGGACTGGGTACGCGCCGATGCGCAGGCGGTAGCGCTGTATTACGGGAGCTTTCCGGTGCGAGAACTGGGTTTGCTGTTGACGCCTGCCGCTGGCAGCAAGATCAACCAGGGCGTGACCTATGGCGACGGCATGCCTGTGATCCGTGTCGGCATAGGGCAGGATGCGGATGCCGCTACGCTGACCCGCGACTGGGTCATGGTGCATGAGATGGTGCACCTGGCATTTCCTTTGATGCCGCGCCGCCATCACTGGATGGAGGAGGGCATCGCCACGTATGTGGAGCCTATTGCGCGCGCGCAGGCAGGCCTGCTACCGCCAGAAAAAATCTGGAGCGACCTGATGCGCGACCTGCATCAGGGGCTGCCGGAGCAGGGCGACGAAGGGCTGGACCACACGCATACCTGGGGCCGCACGTATTGGGGCGGCGCGCTGTTTTGCCTGCTGGCCGATGTCAGGCTACGCGAGCAGACGCATAACCGCTATGGTCTGCAGCAGGCATTACGCGCCATTAACCGTGATAGCGGCGGCATGGTCAATGAATGGCCCATTCTGCGCGCGCTGAAAGTGGGTGATGCAGCAACGGGCACCCATGTGCTGACCGACCTGTACGCCGAAATGGCAGACAAGCCGGTGACGCCCGATCTGCCTGCCTTATGGCGCAAGCTCGGCGTCGCACTGGTGAATGGCAAAGTGGAGTTTAATGATGCGGCCAGCGGAGCGGCGATACGGCAGGCGATCACGATGGCGGCCGCTGCTGCAGCTGCTGTAACCGCATCACCTGCAGCGCCCGTACATTAGGGGCGTATGAAGAGAAATTGCCGATAAAGCCTGTCATGGTGCGGACATATTGCGCACGTATAGTTCGCCTGTCTCACCAGTTTTCCTAAGGAATTGGTTCGGCCCGCAGCCTTAGCTTGCGGGCCTTTTTTTTTGCCCTGACTTATTGCCTATAACTTAAGCAAGGCAAATTACTTCTTATAAATCATCGGTTTAGGTCATTTAATCCGGCTTATCCACAGGTTTGTTAACAGATGCTGTGGGTAAGCCCGGATAATGCGTTGCGCACCAGTATGGGGTTCAGGCATCTGTCTGGTCGCTCACATGTGTGATCGCATACCGTTTTTCGGTGATCTGCTTGAGGACATCGGCCACCTGCAGCGTAGGAATCGGGTGCTCGCGTTCGTCCACGTCATCCAGATCCACCTCTGTGCTATGTACCTGCCAGTCGGTACTGGTGACTTCTTCGGGCAATAGCTTGCCGGTGGGGACGGCGAGATAGGAAAATTTATTGCCGCTTTCTTCGCGGCGGTACAGGTCGACAATCATGGCATCTCCCGGGAGTGGTGGGTGGACAGTGCTACAGGCAACGACAATGCGGTCGGCATTCTGATCAATGCAGATAGATATCGGGTAGATATAGCATAGCCGCTGGAACCGGCTTTCTGAAGAGGGGATCGCGACAGAATAGAAACTGACCTGCTGCCCGAAGTACCTGGGTACCTCGGACAGCAGGCCGTAAAATTGCTTATTTCATGGCGGCGGCGTCAGCCTTGGCCTTTTTGTAGGTGGCTTCGGCATCGGCCTTGGCCATCTTCTGTTTGGCGTCTGCATCTTTGTTGCAGGCTTTCTTGGCATCGCCATCCAATTTTTTGCATTCTGCCTCGGCGGCTTCATGCTCGCCTTTTATCTTGGCTTTGGAGGCTTTGTAATCGCCTTCAGCCCTTTCCTTGGCAGCTTTCGCATCCTGTTTTGCGTCGTCTGCGGCAAAAGCATGCACATTCATCGACATCGCGAATAAGCCTGTCAAAATCATTGGCAATATTTTTTTCATCTTATAGCTCCTCAAATGTAAATGTTTCCTGGGTTGCCCCGTTGCATTTCGCGCCCGGCCTGCGTCACTGCCTGCCGGGCACTCAACTAATTCGATTTGCAAGCACGGGTTCCGGGAAACGTGCGGTGGAGAATTAGTGTCACCACGATAAGCGCGGTCAGCCGGGCGCTCAGTGCGGCAACGCACAGAGCTTGTCTAAAAACCACGTTTGCCGGATTGCTGATATAAGTGTGCTGATAGGTGTGGGGATGAGTGTGGTGATAAGTGTGGTGAAAAGCGCGCTGTCATGTGCTTTGTTTGCCACCGGTTTATGCGGGTTGGCGTACCGTTCATTTATGATGTAAACATTACAATCAAGCTATTTCAACGTCAGGATCCTCTGCCATGCCTTTAGAACCCCCAAAATATGAAACACCCCAGTACGTGATCGACTTCACGCCGAACACCGTGCGCGCGTTGCTGTCCGATGAGGCCCAGAATGGTGAATCAGTGCCCATGGATTTTCATGTTGACGGCGAGACGCAAACACGCGCTACTGGCAGCGGAAAGCGCAATGGCGACAACGGTTTTATCGCCAGTGTGGAAATCGGTACAGAGCCACAAAACCACATATGGAATTTTGATTTGCTACAAGACCGCGCGCGCCTGCATCTGGATGAGATAAAAGCACAGCCCTGATTGATGCCGATTGTTGCTATCGCCCACAACGGAGGAGCACAGCCATGCACCTGTTTATGGAGTTTCTCGGCAACCTGCCGCAGTTTCATCGCATAGAGCAAACCGCTATTCATCTGCGCACCGGAATGCAGGTGTGCCTGCATGCCGGTGGGGTGGCGCTGGACGGTGAGATGGTGGATGCGGTGCGGCTACGCTGGCCCGGCCAGCAGGAAAACGAAGCGACGATTGTTCCGGCAGAAAAATTCCTGCACCTGCATGCGCTGGAGGCGGGGATACTTGATGTCGGTTCCAGGGACCATTACATAGGCCTGTTTAATACGGTGCGCAATACCGTGCCGCCGATTCCCGTTACCGACCCCATACGGCGCATCGGCGGCATGCCGAAAGAAGTTTGATGCTGCACTGAACGGCAGTGTGGCCGTCAAAGCGCGGCAAGCTGGTAAAACCACCGCGCCAAGGAAAAAGCCCCGCAAAAAGCGGGGCTTTGAAAGAAACTAACCGGTTTGTTCCGAAACCCAGTCCTATCTGGAAAGTGGCCCCGGCCTTGTAGCTGCTTGCAACAATACTTCAGCCAGTTTTTATTCTTGTGCTGAAAGCCTGACTTATTTTTCTTTCTGCATTGCAGAAAGCTAAACTTGCCTAAGCCCTGATTCTTGCCTTGCAGCTGAGTGCCGATCAAGTGAAGCCAGTATAAAGACGTCTATTGCAGAAAGGTATCGGAAGAACGGCAGCGCTCGTGTAGGACAGGGCCGATCACTATGCACTTCCGCATTGGGCGCTAATCCTATACATTGATGCCTTGACCCTTCTACCCTCAAGGCTGAACATGCAAATCGATTTCCATCACGGCGTCACCTACGTCATCGCGCGCATGGCAGGCTTTGATGCGGAGGAAGCGGACATCATTGCCCATAGCGCGCAGTATGTCGACGATGCCACCAACAAGGGCGAGATCTGGTTCGACAATGGCATGATGTATGAACGCATCGCGTCGGCGCACAAAATGCTCGACTACAACAACATGCAGATGCTCGCCAACCATAGGGTCTGGCTGCCGTTTCATTTTTTGCCGGGCAATAGCAACGAAGCCAAGCCGGAATCGCCACCTTCGCTGGATGCAGATTCTTTTGCGCAGCGCTGCATATGCCGGCCCAACAGCGCACCGGCCAAGGAGCTGATGCGCTCGGTGATAGAGCGCCAGGCGCGCAGCTACGCTTTATACCGGCTGGGCATTGCCGCGCACGTGTTTGTCGATACCTGGGCGCACCAGGGCTTTGTCGGCTTTGAGAGCAAACTCAATATCGCGCGCAACCTGAAAGCTGAAAACGATGGCCACCATGAACAAAGCTTCGCCGATAAGGCGCTGGCGATGTTTGGGCTTAACTGGGATAACGCCGTACAAGGCCTGGTTGGCGCGGTGCTGCCGCTGGGGCATGGCTCGGTGCTCAGCTATCCGGATCGCCCCTATTTGAAATGGAGTTACGAAAATGCAGCAGGCGCCACCGTGCTACGCGACAATCCGGCCGATTTTTCCGAGGCTGCCGCCGAGTTGTTTCAGTGGTTTTGCCGCTACCGCGATTACAACGCCAATTCTGCGCAGGTGCTGGAAAAAATCTATCCGTTGCCGCCGCTGTGGGGCAAGCTGGTACAAAGCCTCACCGAGATTACCGACGAAGATCCGGATGCGCGGCATGTGCACTGGCTGGATATGGCCAGGGACGGCACTTTCGGTTTCCATGAGGCGGTGGATTACCTGGAATCTGGCGTCGGCTCCTGGAAAGAAATGGCGCTGGGCACCGAAGATGATATCAATGATAACGAAGATGATAAATTGCCGTTGCCGCCGGGCTTTCATAAAAGCCACTGGAAGCTTTTTCATGACGGCTTGCAGGCGCATCGCTTCTACGTGCTGCATGAATTGTTGCCGGATTATGGCATTCTGAGTAGCTAATGATTAACTAATAATGATTAACTAAGCCAATCGCTGAATTGGCCAAAAATGACCAGTGCGGCGGCGGTAGACAAGCCGCCGCCGCAATCGTACACTCAGCTTTCAACCGGACCGTTGTTCTCGTCCCGCGTCACTCACTTTTGCAGTTTCGTTTCAGGATATCAAATGGGATCTATAGAGAAATTCCTGCTACTGGTCGCCTTGCCGGTCGTGCTGATGTCTTCGCTGATCGAGGCCGTTGTGCTGTCACGCACCAGCGGCTATGACTGGAAGGCGCTTGGCGTCTCCGTCTGCGATCTAGCGCTGCGAACCATGCTAAGCATTTTCCTGCCGCTGTCCATCGCTACGCCACTGGTGAATTACGTGTGGGACCACAGGCTGATGACGGTGGCGCTGCAAGGCTGGGTCGCATTCACGGTGTTATTCATAGGGCAGGAGTTCTGCTATTACTGGTACCACCGTGCTGCACACCGTGTGCGCTGGTTCTGGGGCAACCATGCGGTTCACCACTCACCGAATGAACTGAACCTGGCGGCTGCTTACCGCATTGGCATCTTTGGCAAGCTGACCGGCACGGCACTGTTTTTTATCCCGCTGATGTGGCTTGGTTTTTCGCCGCGCGTTGTGGCCGGCACGCTGACGCTGAACCTGCTGTACCAGTTCTGGATTCATGCAACTTGGATACCCAAGCTGGGCTGGCTGGAGTATGTGCTGAATACGCCTTCAGCGCACCGCGTGCACCACGCGTCCAACCTGGATTATCTGGACGCTAATTACGGCGGCGTACTGATCGTGTTTGACCGCCTGTTCGGCACCTACCGCGAAGAGAGGGCAGAGCTGCCTTGCCGCTACGGCCTCGTGCATCCGATTACCGGCTACAACTTATTTCATATAGAAACCAGCCAGTGGCAGGCGCTGGCGCGTGACCTGCTTGCGGCTCGTAGCCTCAAGGCATTTTTCGGTTACCTGTTGATGCCGCCGGGCTGGAGCCCTGATGGAAAAGGCCAGACCACGGAAGATTTGCGCAGCGCGCATGCGGGCGCCATGTCTGATGCCGCCGCTTCTGCAACTTCACCATCCGCTGCTGAGATATCGCCCGAGCCGGCGATGCAGGCAGGATTATCGGCGCAGGGCTAGCGCCTTACGATTGTTAGTTCCGCATAGCCGCTTACCGCATCCTTGTCCCTGCTGAAGCGATAATCCGGCAACAGCATCAGCAGCAACTCCGCCGTCGTGCGCACAATGCAGCCGACCGCCACATGGCCCCCGCTGACGCGGCCTTGCGCATCTGCCACCGCCATATGCAGATGCGGACCATCCGCCGACAGGCTGCCGGCCAGGCTCAGTATTTCCAGATTGCCGCGCAATTCCGTCACGCTGGCGGCTCCTGCATAGCGCAGCTGCGCCACGTCCAGGCTGCCCATGCCCTGCAGCACATAAGCGGCTTCCACACCTTGCTGCTCCAGCACCTCCTGCAGCGCTGCGCGCAAATCCTGGCCCGGATGCAATCTCAACGGGAAAGCAGTCATGGAATAATTCCTCGGGAAACGAATGAATAAATGAATGGGGCGAGTGTATCGCCTTTTTTCGGTTGATGATGAATCGCTAACGAATTGCAGGCGGGCCATCTTGCTACTGTCTCATTTGATGCAATGCAATGTCGAATTGCCTGTTCTGCGAGCTTGTCAGTTCGCAGATACTGTCGCTGGCTGGCTATTGAGTTCTATAATTAAAGCATCGTTGCAATCTACGGAAAAGAGGCTTCCCCATGAAAACCTGGATCATCCTGAGCCTGGCTGCATTACTGAGCGCCTGCGCCAGCGTCACCACTGCGCCGCCTTCCGGCAAGATTTTGAGCGACGAGCTGTTTGCGCCGCCTACCGTCAGGATCAATGCGGACGATGTCTTTGCGCTCAGCCCCGAGATGCGGCAGTATCTGGACAACGATATCGCCCGGTTCGCGCGCTCCAAAGGCAAGACTGATGCACTGGTGGAAGCGCTTTATACGCGCGACAAGCTGCAGCTTGAATATGAATCCGCAATGACCAGAAATGCAGCGCAGGCGTTTGCCTCACGCTCAGGTAATTGCCTGTCGCTGGTGATCATGACGGCGGCGTTTGCCCGCGAAATGGGTGTCAACGTTGAATACCAGAGCGTCTTCACCGACGAAGTATGGAGCCGCAAAGGCAACATCAATTTCCTCAGTGGCCATGTGAACCTGGCGCTGCGCAAATCCGCGCTGGAATCGCATTACGATGCGCTGGGCAATCCCACACTGATCATTGATTTCCTGCCGCCCGATGAAGCCAAGAAATACCGCCGCAGCGCCATCGCTGAAAGCACCATCATCGGCATGTACATGAATAACCGCGCCGCTGAATCACTGGCCTATGGCAAAGTGGACGAAGCCTACTGGTGGGCGCGCGAAGCCGTCAAACAAGCGCCGACTTTCATGAGTGCTTACAACACGCTGGGGGTGGTGTACCAGGCCCATGGCAATCTGGCCGAGGCAGGCAAGGTGTTCGGCATGGTGCTGGAGCGTGAGCCGGAAAATGTCGCGGCGCTGTCCAACCAGGCAAAATTGATGGCGCAGATGGGCCGTCCGGAAGAGGCAAAGGCATTGTCGATGAGATTAAGTAAGGTGGAAGCGTATCCGCCTTTCTATTTCTTCGACCGCGGCATGGAAGCGATGAAAACAGGTAACTTCAAGAGCGCGAAGGAACTCTTTAGCAAGGAAATCAGCCGGGCTGCGTATTACCATGAATTCCAGTTCTGGCTGGGCATTGCAGACATGCGGCTGGGCGACATGGCGGAAGCGCGCGAGCATCTGACCATTGCGCTGGAGAACGGGCCTACCGCTGCCGACCGCAACCTGTATTCCGCCAAGCTGGAGCAGATGAAAATGGCCAAGGTTTACCGCCAGAACTGAGGCGAGGCGGGGCGCCGAGCGTGTGCCGGCCGCCGCATTGGCCTGTTTTGGTCTATCATAGCGGCCCAATCATGTTACCCGCACGAGCACAGCCTTAATGAGAAAAAAAGCCCCACCATTGCAGGATATCAACACAGACGCTGCGGCTATCACTGCTACTAACTCTGTTACTAACTCTGCTACCAACGCCGTTACAGAGGCTGTCACGGATCTGGACACAGGCATGGACGCAGGCCTGGACGCCATCAGCGAGCTTCCTGCAGTGGAAGATGAAGTCAAGACCCAGGAACCGCGCCTGTGGTGCGACAAGGGCTGGACCGCGCGTGTGATCAAGAATGATGATGATGAGGGCTGGGCAGTCGCCATGTATCAGGATGGCCAGGCAGAGCCTGCGCTGGTCGGCCCCTGGACCATGGGCCGCGACAAGAAAAATCCCAAACCGCTGGACGCCAATGCCTTCGGCACGCTGGTCAAGACCGCCTCTGAAGTGATCCGCCGGCATGAGCAGCAACTGCATGCTACCTTGCATAAAAGCCTGTTCATTAATCTTCAGGCCGCCACCGTCAAGGTTAACCTGGATATTGTTCCCGATGAAGACGATCCCTATGCGTTGCTGAGCGCCTATGACGATATGGGTGAACAGCTGGCGCAGGTCAAGGTGGCGGCCAGCTTCAAGCTTAGCCGCAGCAGTGCCGAAGCATGGATAGAGAACGGCTACAGCAAACCGCGCTAACCAGCTAACTACTAACAAGTTAACTACTAACGACCAACAGAGCAGAGGGCAGGCCGCCACGGGGAATTTCCGTTTGGTGTATGCTGGCCTGAACAAAAACCAGAAAACTGATTATTTATGAGCGACGACAACGACGATATCCAGCTGAGCGGCCCCTTCAAGGCAGTTGACGCCAGCGGCAAGAATCATGACGTGAAGGGCATACGCATTTTTGATGAGGGCTACGGCATCATCGACGTATATGTCGATTTTGCAGCGGCGCTGGGGCAGGGCAAGCTGTATGCCGACAAGGTGCTGGTTGGCCACATCCTCGCCAAACTGCGTGCTCTGGGTTATGTGGGGCCGGATTTCGGCCACGGTGACCTTGGCCTGCAGGATGAAAAACTGATCGTGCTGGAAGCGCCGGAAGAGTTCAACGCCTTTGCCGCCTCAAAAGGCTGGAAAAATCTGGCGGAAGAGTTTGAAGATGAACCTGCTGCCGATGTTGATAGCGATACTGGTACCGCGAGTAACGGCAATAGCGGCAGTAGCGGCAGTAGCAGCAACAGCGGTGCGCCTGCGTCGGGCAACCAGCTTGATGCGCTGATGCGCAAGTTCAAATCCTGAGATTCTGCTCCTGCGGTGTCGTGTTACCGTTTTGTGAAGTGCAAGGCCATCGCGTGGATGGCCTTATCTAAATCAGCGGGTTTCGATGTCGGCCAGGCTCTCGCTGCCGCGGGTGGTGATGTCAAAGCCACCTTCAGCGCGCGGTGTGATATGGCCTTTTTTGCCAAGGAAGTTCGCCACGTCGCCGCTCAGGTGCGCCAGCGGATCTTTCGAGATTTCCCGCAAGCCGTCTATGCAATGCTTGATGAACAGGGTTTCCTTGCCCTTGTCGGTAATGCTCAGGCTGCCATCCCTTTCATACGCCACAAACTTCAGGCCTGCCAGCCGTTTGGCATTACGGGAAACGCAGGCGGAGGCGCGCCCCTGTTTAGGCAGTTTGCTGATCTGCTGTAGTGCGTCCAATTCATCGATGGTCAAGCTGTTGTTCATACTGCTTCCTGGTAAATACTATGTGCGACATTGCTATTTTGCGACATGGTACGCGGCAAGCACGGTCCTAGCAAGGAGCAGATGGGGCGGCGGTGGCGCAAATAGCTGATAGTTGGCAATATTTCCATATTGAAACATTGAGCAAACGGAGTTACACTGCTCGATCATTTCCACGCTGCAGAGGCTATATGGATGGTTGTCCCAAGTGCGGGTCAGGCGACGTTCGCCGGCTGCGCAGGTCGATATGGATGAAAATCCTCGGTTTTACCAAATACGCCAGATGCCGCGGCTGCGGGCACTTTTTTGTGTTCTGGCTTAAGTAAATGCCAAAACGATGCCCCGCGATTTTCCGCGACTTTTCACGATTCCCGGCATCTTATCTCACGTCTTCAGTTTAAACGGGTTGAAGTTGGTGTCCCGGTCGTAATAATCTTCATTTTCGATGCGCTTCAGGAAACCCACTATTCGGTAGGTCAGCGGCGTCATCACAATTTCCCAGCCGGTTTTCAGTACATATTGCGCAATGATCACGATCACCAGCTGATGGTGTGGCCAGATGCCGTAAAACGCGATCACATAAAACAGGCTGGAATCGACCAGTTCGCCGCAAACGGTGGAACCCACTACGCGCGCCCATAGTTTGCGGCCTTCCATCGCCACCTTCATTTTCGCCATCACATAGCTGTTGACGAAGCTGCCGCACCAGAAGGCAATCATTGAACCGAAAATGATGCGCGGCGTATTACCGAACACGGCGTTCAGATGTGTCTGGTATTCACTGTTGAACGGGTCAGATGCCGGCGTCAGCGACAGCACGACGACCGACATCAGCGCAGCAAACACCAGCGCGCCGAAACCGGCCCAGATCACGCGGCGGTCGCGGCCATAACCGTACACTTCGGTGAGGATGTCGCCAAAGATATAGGATACCGGGAAGAACAGCACGCCCGCGCCAAAGGTGACGGTGCCGAACACCGGTAGCGTGACCTGTGCCGCCTTGGCCGCGCCTATCAGGTTGGAGCACAGCAGCACTGCAACAAAAGCTGCCATCACGAAGTCGTAGTATTTATAGGAGGCGATAGGGCGGGTCATGAACTTGTCTGTGCTGTGTCTGTCACAAGGTAGTGACCGTGATGGGATTGAGTGGCGGAATAGGATAAATGATTGTAAACCGGAAACTGATCTTGCAGCGGAACAGCCGTTGAGTAACAAGGGTATTATGGCCGCTGCAAATAAAAACCCCGCCGTAGCGGGGAAAGTACAACACTGAGAAAGCTTTGCCGGAGTAGCCACGGCGCATAAGCGCCTTATATCCGTTTTACCAGTAGCGCAGCAAGAACCGGACCAGTTTATTAAACTCATTAAAAATCAAAAGCTTGGATTTATCTATATCAAATAAATCAGAAAAGTGTAAAGCCTGCCGACGCTTACCGACGTACTGGCGTGCTGTAACGTGTTTTAGCGGGCCATGAACTAATGTAAGTATTCCAGGCCTGGGCCGACTAATCTTCAGCCAGCTTTTATCTAGCGATCAGGAGATGCAAATGACGAAACAGCGTAGAGTTTTTCTCGGGTTCGCCGTGTTGACGGCAGGAGCAGCCGCCTTGCGTGGCGTGTTTTCAGGTTCTGTGGTGGGCACGGCGCAAGCTGCATCAACCGTGTATGAAGTCACGCACACCGATGCCGAATGGCACAAGCTGCTGACGCCGAAGCAATATTCGGTGCTGCGCCAGGCGGGTACCGAATATCCGTTTTCCAGCCCACTGGACCATGAAAAAAGGAGTGGCGTGTTTGCGTGTGCAGGTTGCGCGTTGCCGTTGTTTTCTTCGCAGACCAAGTTTGACAGCGGCACCGGCTGGCCCAGTTTCTGGAAACCATTGGAAAACGCCGTGGCGAAAAACAGGGATGTCACCCTGGGTATGGTGCGTGATGAAGTGCTGTGCCGCCGCTGTGGCGGCCACCTGGGCCATGTATTTGACGACGGCCCCAAACCCACCGGCTTGCGCTACTGCATGAATGGCGTGGCGATGAACTTCAATGCCGGCGCTGATCTGCCTAAGCAGTCAAAGGTCAATGTGCCCTTGTACGACAGCAAAGGCAAGATGAGCTGAAGCCTGTTGGCTGACAATAATAAAAATGCCGGAATCATATGAAGTGATTCCGGCATTTTTTTACCCTGCGATCGGATGCGGGGCGGTAATGCAGATACCGCTGTAAATGGTTTATTGCATCAGGCCTTTTGCAGGTTCATGCCAATAGGGCAGCTGACCCCTGTGCCTGCCAGGTTGCAATAACCGCGCGGGTTCTTTGCCAGATACTGCTGGTGCTCGTCCTCGGCATAATAAAACGGTGGTTCCTTGCGGATTTCAGTCGTGATCCTGCCAAAGCCCTGTTCTGTCAGGCGTTTCTGGAACAGCGTACGGCTGGCTTCTGCTGCGGCAAGCTGCGCGGCATCGGCCGCATAGATGGCAGACCGGTACTGGCTGCCGGTATCATTGCCCTGGCGCATGCCCTGCGTAGGATCGTGGTTTTCCCAGAAGGTTTGCAGCAGCGTATCAAGCGAGCAGACCGCAGGGTCATACACCACCAGCACCGCTTCGGTGTGCCCGGTCTGGCCGCTGCATACTTCGCGATAGGTGGGATTGGGTGTCATGCCGCCGCTGTAGCCGACTGCTGTCGTCACTACGCCGGGTATCTGCCAGAACAGCCGTTCCACGCCCCAGAAGCAACCCATGCCGAACTGTATGTGTGACAGGCCAAGACCGCTGAAATCAGTTTTCAGCGGGCGGCCATTGACGAAGTGCGCGTTACGCACTGGCATCGGCGTATCGCGGCCCGGCAGCGCATCCTGCGCTTGCGGCAGGCGCTGTTTGAAAGCGCCTATTCCCGACAATATTTTCTCCAGCATCGTATATTCCTATATACGCCCTGATGGCATAGTGAGTGAGCAAGAAATATGGGGCAACGCCCGCTGATTGCAAGTTACGAACTGCAAGCGGGCGCCGTTGCTTGGCTTTACCTAGCCTTGGCCATCATGCCGCCTTGTGATGCAACCAGCACAGGCGCTTCGCGATAGACGTCTGGGTACAGCTTTTTCAGGTTGGCAATCTTGGGCAGATCAAACCGGGAGATATAGCCGGAATCCGGATTCATCGTCGCATAATCCTGATGGTATTTTTCTGCAGTGTAAAACGCGGTCAGCGGCGTCAGCTGCGTGACAATTTTGGCGTTGTACAGATGGGTGCTGTCCAGTTGCGCGATGTAACGTTCGGCAATTTGTTTCTGCGCCGGGTCTTTGTAAAAAATGGCAGAACGATATTGCGTGCCTGAGTCAGGGAACTGGCGGTTCAACTGCGTAGGATCATGTGCGACCGCAAAATAAATCTGCAACAGCTTGCCATAGGAAATCTGCGCCGGGTCATAAGTGACCTGCACCGATTCCGCATGGCCGGTCGTGCCCGAGCTGACGCGCTCGTATTCCGCATTTTCCTTGGAGCCGCCGGCATAGCCGGATACGGCGTTCAGCACGCCCTTGGTGTGCTGGTACACCGCCTGTATGCCCCAGAAGCAGCCGCCGGCAAATACCGCGGTTTCCTGCTTTGCCTGTGGCGTTGCCGGAACCCCTGCCAGCACAGAAGCGGCCGGAGGAGGGATGTTGACGGCGGTTTCAGCCGATGCATTGCCCATTGTGTAAATCAGCGCGCCCGCGAGCAGCGCCGCGCTCAGCATGCCGATGCCGGTCTTGTTCAGCGAATAAGTTTTTGTGGCGGTATTTTTCATGTGTCGGACTCCATCGGTTTTGAATAGCCTACACCTTTATGCAAAATCTGGCTGGTGGTGTCTCCATTAGTCGGTCTTGTGCTGCATTCCTTACAGGTGAATGCCGGACAGGGCCGGTCCGGTTTTCGCGGAGCGGGCCCTGTCTGCAAATAAAGCTGCCGGGCCTCAGAGCGGCATCGGCCTATTGTGCTCAGCATTGTGTTCAGCTGAGTGCTCGCCTGGTGCTCAACTATTGCCATCTGCAGCCGTATGCGACGCTACAGCGACATGTGTAGCGGGGGTAGCAGTTTTTGCATGGGTGACAGGGTAATCCCAGTCTGGAGCGAACAGCGTGCCGTCGGCGCGGGCCATGGCGATGCCTGCCTTGACTTCTGCGCGGGATTTTTCGGAGGCTACTACGGGCAGTGCGCGTGGATAGTCATAATCGTAGTCGGAAAACAGCGTGCCGTCTTTGCTTGCCTGCTGGATGTCTGCAACCACCTGTGCACGGCTTAGCGTGCTGGCAGCGGCGGGCAGTACAGGGTAGTCGGCATCTGAAAATTTCAGCAGGCCTTGGGCTCGTGCATCATTGAGTTCGTTGATGACTTGCTGGCGGGTCTTGCCGTCTGCAGCATCGCCCTGGATGTCTTGTGCAAAAGTGGCGGAACTTGCAGCAGCCATTGCCAGCAGGATAAAGATTTTTTTCGCATTCATGGTAATTCTCCGGTAAGTACGTCGATAGTTGGACTGGTTTCACTATGGCCAGGCTTCCGTGCATTGCTGGAATTGCCTAACTTGAGTGCTAGTCTAGATACCGCGCCCCGACACCGGGATGACACGCTTATGACAGTTTTGTCATAAGCGCAGAATGGAATGTAGAATCAAAATGGCAGTTCTATTTTGTTAGCGCGCATCCTGGCGGGCCTGCGTCACCTGGTCTGGCGTGCAGTGCTGCGCCAGCGAGCGGCTGACGGCGATGTCATTTTCCATCGATGCTTCGGTAACGACGGCGCCAAAGAATTCATTGTCCGGGCTGAACGCGTTGATAAGCCGTAGCCGGCCTTCCTTGTCTTCTGGCAGTTGCAGCACTACCGTCAGGTAACGGGAGGCGAGCGGATTGCTGACGCCTTGCACCGACGGTCTTGCAGCGTTGGCAGCTGAGGTGCTTTGTGATGTGCTTGCCGGCGGCACGCTGCTTACCGGCCGAGTCAAATCCGTCGCTGGCTGCCGTGTGTGCAGTTCTGCGCTTATTTCCTCCACCGTGACCAGCACGCTGGTGTGGGGTTCCGGCCATTTTCTCAGGCCGCCTGTCAGCACCAGCGCAACGCCGCCGGTGACTTCATATTCGGCGGCACCCGTTTTTTCATAATGAAAGGGTTCCCAACCCGGCGTGCCGTGCTTGCGGATGGCCACGGCTTCCAGTGCCTGCGCGGCGGGGCTGCCGGCATCTACATTTCCCATCATGCCTATCGGCAGCATGTGGGCGTTGTCTGAATCACTCATGGAAGTCTCGCTATTGTCGTGAGCCGGGCGCGCATCAATCATCAATAGAGGCGTTCCAGCGGGGATAAAGGGGGGCGTTAAGGGCATGCCAAGGGCCGTATTGTAGTCCCAAGCGGCATGTTCACGTGGCATTGGTGTGGCAATGGAGCGGCAATGGAGCGGCAATGGGGTGGCATCCGCGTTTATTCCCCGTTATTCCCTGTTTTGGCCACCTTTTGCGCCTGTTATACTTCTGCTCGCACCGTATAGCCGGAATGCCCGGAAATGCCCTGCACATGTTGATAGAAAAGCCATGCTTATAGCCATGAAAAAAAATGCATCAGCCGCCTCAGCTGCCTCAGCTGCATTAGCTGCATCAGCCAAACCCGGCCAACATGCCCATGCGTGGGCATTCGCCGCGCTGCTGGCGACGGCTCCCGCCTGCTTTGCGCTGGATCTGGACCAGTGGGACGTGTTCCGCACTGAAGGCGCTACCGACGGCGCAACTTCGTCCATGCTGGACACGTCTACTGCGGCCTGCAACACCGAACAAAAAAATGCGCTAAGCCTGCTAGATGTGGTCGTCAGCTCGCTATGCCACAATCCGCGCACCAAGGCCGCCTGGGCCACGGTGCAATTGCAGGCGGCACAGCTAGGTGTCGCCAAGTCGGCCTATTTGCCCACGCTGACGGCTACCGCCATCGCCGTCAAGGACAAATCCACCGGCAGTGGCTCAGGCGACGCACCCTTTTATGTTCAGTCCAAGAGCGACTACCAGAACGACACGCTGACGCTGAACTGGATGCTGTACGACTTCGGCCTGCGCAGCGCATCAGTGGAAGCCGCCAAGAAGACGCTGGCGTCGGCGCTGGCCAGCCAGAATACTGCGCTGCAGGCGGTGTTCTCCAACACCGTCAACGATTACTACAACGCGCTGGTAGCGCAAAAAAATGCACAGTCCACCCGCGAGATCGAGGCGGATGCCAAGCGCGTACTGGATGCCGCCAAGTTCCGCGTGGGCGTGGGCGTGGTGCCGATCAGCGACCAGCTGCAGGCGCAGACTTCGTATTCGCAGGCGGTGTATAACCGCAACAAGGCGGAGGGCGCCAGGCAATCCGCGCTGGGCATCCTGGCCATAGACATGGGCAAGCGTCCTAATGCCGTGCTGGATCTGGCCGAGCATGATGCCGCCGGCATGCGCGATACACAGTTTGTGCAGTCGGTAGACAAGCTGCTGGAAGCTGCGCAGCAAAGCCATCCTTCGCTGATGGCGGCGCGCGCCGACCTGGAAGCTACACAGGCCAATGTCACTGCGGTCCGGGCCGAAGGACGTCCTTCTATCAGCCTTGTCGTGCGGGAGAATTACAACACGCAGCCGACCAGTTCCGGCTTCGGCCAGGAGTACGTGGGTTCGGTCAACCGCGACCGGTATATTGGTGTGCAGCTGAACGTGCCTATTTTTGAAGGCTTCTCGCGTACCTACAAGGTCCGCGCGGCGCAGGCGCAGGTACAATCCAAGCAGGCAAGCCTGGCGGACACCGAGCAGCAGGTAGCCGCCAACGTGTGGACGCATTATCAGGAACTGAAAGTCAATACCGACAACCTGGAAACCACGCGCGATATCCTGGATAGCGCACAATCGGCGTTTGAAGCGGCAGTAGGGCGTTACAAAGTGGGCGTGGCGGACATCGTGGAGCTGATCAACACGCAGACTGCGCTGGCCAACGCGCACCAGCAACGCACTCTGGCGCTGGCTGGCTGGCAGAATTCAAGGATACAGCTGGCCGCTGCGCTGGGGTCGCTGGGCCTGTGGGCGGTGAGGTAAACCGGAAGGCTGCTGAGTCATCCGTTAGCCTCCCCTTAGTCCTCCCACGGAGGGCTGCTGAAATCGACTGCGACACTGGCGATGGCTTCATCGCTTAGTTTGACCGGTGTAACACCCGGTGCGACAGAAGATAACAAGATATCCAGTGACGCAGATGCCTTCGCAGACTGCGCCTCGCACTGGCGTTTCAGTTCTTCATCCGAAAAATGTGCCTTTGGTCCCAGCCGTATGTCTTCGCTGGCGGGTTTGCGGATGGAGTTGTCAAAGTGCCTGTCGCGGCGCTCATCGACGGCCAGCGGCAGGTTTTTAGTCTTGCGTCCGCTGCGGCGATCCGTCAGATCCTTAAAATCCGACGCAAACTGGCTTTTGTCTGGCCAAAAGCTTTTGGCTGGCTCCTGCATGTGACCCCCGTGTTTCCATCCAACGATTAAAGTCCACGTTGATATTAACCCCGTAAGCGCGCCAATAGAACAGGAACCTAGCGTTGTTGCGTGTAGGAGCTATCCGATGCGGTCACATCATAGTTTCAGCACAGCAAGGGCTGGGCCCTTGTCTGACACGAATTTAATCGCTAAGAGCTTCTTTGGCAGCCTCTTCCGGCGTCAGCCCATCATAAAACTGGTCGGCAAACCATTCGACCTGTTCTTCTATGTGCTCCTGCGCCTGCTCGATGGTGGCGCCGCCTTTTACCAGAAAGCCTTCTACCTCGATGCACCATTTGATCAGCGCCATTGTTTCTTCGTCTAATTCGTCTTTTTTCTTTGCCATGATAGTCCTTTTAAGCTGCCGCACGCATCGTGCTGATGCTGCCGGCGCTGCACAATGCGCTTTAGCCGAAGGATAAAGGAAGATGCTTGCACTGGCTATGACTATCGCCATCCACCACTTGCCGATCCGTGGCGCCCATAAATTTAAATATTTATTTGGCAATGCTTCGTTATAATCAGCCACATATCTTTGCTGTATAGAAAACACGATGAACCCCGAACACCTGCAGCAACTGCTGATCCGCACCATGCCTTACGGAAAATACAAAGACCGGCTGATCGCCGATCTGCCGGGCCATTACCTGGGCTGGTTTGCGCGCGAAGGCTTCCCGAAGGGCGAGCTGGGCACGCTGATCGCGCTGATGTACGAACTGGATCACAACAACCTGCGCTCTCTGCTGGACCCTTTGCGCAAGCGCTAGCGCTATCGAAGCTATATGCGCAGGCAGGAGGATAAACGATGCTATACCGGATAGAGTTCAGGCTGGACCACGCTCCAGACCCTATCGAGTTTGATGCAGATTTCTCCCAGAAGCCTGCCGAAGCGGATGTGCTTTGCCAGGTGATCGGCAAACTGAAACCGCACGAGCCTGCGCCGCACGCAGACACGCCAAGCCTTCGCGACAAGCTGATGGCCGACAATGGCGTTGTTTCTGTCAGCCTGTTTGATGAAAAGGGCGCAGCCTTACTGACATTCTGACGAAATGCTGGATTGGCTGGGCTGAAAGAGGTAGTAGCTCCTTTGGAAATGATAAGAATAATTGATGCGTGAATTTACGGTGACGTCCGATCTGGCAATTGATGCGGCCGCCTTCTGCGCTGCCATGTCAATGCAGACGGTGAACTGGGAACTAAGTCCGATAGTCCGCATGAGCGCACCACCGCAGTGGGCAGATTGCGCGCTGGACCAGTGGCAGACCGGGCGCGTGCTGTTTAAAAGCTGGATATTCCTGTTTGGCTTCATTCCGGTCGACCTGCATGCTTTCCGCCTGGAAGAAATCACTGCCGACGTTGGATTCCAGGAGAGTTCAAGCTCATGGATGAACAGGGAGTGGCGTCATCAGCGCACGGTTGTCGCCTGCGTCGGCGGCTGTACGGTAACCGATCAGGTGATTGTGGATGGGCGCGTTCCGTTCATCTCCTTGCTGCTGATGCCGGTTTACCGTTTTATTTTTCGCCACCGGCACCGCCGGCTTCTGCACCGTTATGGAAAAGCCGGTTTGGCATGATGTGCGGCGCGCTGAGCAAGCCGCAAAATAACTTTAACCACAGCAAGGAGATAAAATGAAAGTCCAGATCAAGCGCCTGTCCCCGCATCAGAACGGCAAGGTGATGGGAGTAATGATGGGGGTGACGTCGCTGGTTTTTGTGGTGCCAATGATGATCTTCGTGACCATGATCCCCGGCGCAAAGCAAAGCGGATTCCCAGGTTCGGCATTCATGTTTGTCTTCTTCCCCATCCTCTACCTGGTGATGGGATATATCGGCACAGCGATAGGCTGCCTGATCTATAATTTGATCTGCCCCTATATCGGCGGCATTGAGTATGAAAGCACTGCAGAAGACGCGCAAATGCACGCTGGCTGACAGCCAGGCGATTGTTCAGTAGCAGACGTTTTCATTCATCAGTACTACAGCACTATAGGTAGGGTTGGTAGTGTTGGCAGTCTCGGCAGTTATGGTACTACGTGCGGCCTGTGCCGCGAGGAAGCAGCAAATGAAAAATGGTACTGACAATGACGCGGTAACGCTGGTGCCGCTGCCGGTGGAATCGCGGATCTCACATATCTATACCAGGACCGATCTGGCGGATGCGTATGCAATCCGTCTGCCGGAAAATGCCATCACCGATCCTGAACTGCTGGCGCGTTTTTTACTGTCGCACCAGGCGCCGTGGGTTGCCAAGCTGATGCGTCTGCGCGATATGCTGGTGGCCGGATTCGGCATCAAGACTTCGCGGCAATTGCAAGATGCAGACGGGCCGGCGGCGGACAGCAAGCGCATCTACATTTTCAAAATCTACGAGACCCACGGCAATGAGATATTGCTCGGTGAAGATGACAAGCACCTCAACTTCCGTTTGTCGGTACTGCGCCAGCGCAGCGAAGCCATCGCGGGGCAGCCGGGCATGCTGGTCTTGTCTACTGTCGTGCAATGCCATAACCTGCTGGGGCGCAGTTACATCACGCTGATTGCGCCGTTTCACCGCATGGTGGTTCAGTCCGCTTTGCGGCGTGCGGCACGCGCCGGCTGGCCTACTGTGGCATAGGACAATACAGCGCCTGGCAATGTAAGGCTGGAAGGCGCTGTAAGGAAGCTGAAGACAGCGCGCCGATTATCTCCACGGTAATTTACGAAACCGATCACCGTAGTTTCCCTGATGGAACGGACTACACTGAAATCCTTATTATTCTTATAAGAAGGAAATCATGTTAGTCCCATTCTCGAGTGGTTTAATCGTAGCCCTCATTGTATTTGTCGTTCTCGTTATCTTCCTGCTGACGTCCAGGATAGTGCGTTATATCCCCAACGATCGTATCGGCGTCGTAGAAAAACTGTGGAGCGGCAGCGGCTCCGTGCAAAGCGGCTTGTTGGCCCTGAACGGTGAAGCGGGTTTTCAGGCTGAGTTGCGCCGCGGCGGTTTCCATTTCTTTGCTCCTTACCAGTACCGCGTGCATATTCACCCGATGGTATCCGTCACCCAGGGCAAAATAGCCTATGTGTTTGCGCGCGACGGCATAGACTTGCCCGCTGGTCAGACCTTGGCGGATAATTCCAAAGTCAGCGATTTCCGCGATGTGCGCGCTTTTATTGACGGCGCAGGCCAGAAAGGTCCGCAGCGTAAAATTTTGCGTGAAGGCACGCATATCATCAACCCAGCGCTGTTTGTGGTGATGACGGATGAAGCGACCTATTCACTGTCGCTGGATGCGCAGGAGAAGCTGTATTACGAAAAAATGCGCGGCGTGCTGGATGAGCGCAACGCCTTCACGCCTGTGGTGATCAAGGAAGTGACAGGCAGCCATGATTCAGACCAGCTGGCCGTAGTAACCGTGCAGGATGGCCCCGGCTTGCTGAAGGATGAACTGCTGGCGCCCGATGTCGGTGACACGCACAATTCCTTCCAGGAGCCTGAGAAATTCATCGCCGCCGGTGGCCGCCGTGGCCGCCAGGAGCGTGTGCTGGTAGAGGGCACCTATTACATCAACCGCCTGTTTGCAACCGTGGAGTTCATCCGCAAGACGATTATCCCGGTCGGTTATGTCGGCGTGGTCGTGTCTTACACTGGCCGCAAAGGTGATGATTTGTCGGGCAAGGAATATAGCCATGGCGAACTGGTGGAAGCGGGTTGTCGCGGCGTATGGCGTGATCCGCTGATGCCAGGCAAATATGCGTTTAATACCTACGCCGGCAAGATAGAGCTGGTACCCACAACCAACTTCGTGCTGATGTGGAAATCCGGCGAAAGCGGCTCCAATTTTGACAAGAACTTGCGTGAGATCACCTTGATTACGAAGGATGCGTTTGAACCCAACCTGCCTTTGTCGGTCGTCGTGCATATCGATTATCGCAAGGCGCCGATGGTCGTGCAGCGTTTCGGCAATGTAGGCCAACTGGTGGAGCAGACGCTGGACCCGATGGTGTCGTCCTATTTTAAAAATGTGTCGCAGACCAAGACCTTTATCGAGCTGATCCAGTCGCGCAGCGAGTTGCAGAACAATGCGTCGCAAGATATGCGTGAGCGCTTCCAGGCCTATTCGCTGGAATTTCAGGAAGTGCTGATCGGTACGCCGAAACCACAGGCAGGCGACACCAAGATAGAAAGCATCATGGCCCAGTTGCGGGATCGCCAGATTGCCCGTGAACAGGTAGAGACCTTTGCACAGAAACAGATCGCCGCCGACAAGGAGCGTGAACTGAACGAAGCGGAACAGCGCGCCGCCAAACAGAAAGAGCTGACCGGTTCGCTGGTGGATATCTCCATCAAGGAAAACCAGGGTTCCGCCAGCGTCAAGGCGGCTGAGAAAAAACGCCAGGAGATAGAAGCCTTGGCACAAGCCGAGAAGTTCAAGCAGGAGATGGAAGGCGCAGGCCGCGCGTCTGCGATCAAGTCGGTCGGTGAAGCGGAAGCTGCTGCCATCAAGGCCAAGTCTGAAGCGATGGAAGGCGAGGGCGCCGACAAGCAGCTGATGCAAACCGTGATGCTGCGTCTTGCGGAATCCTTTGAAGCGTCCAGGACGCCGCTGGTGCCGCAGATATAGATGGGCGGCGGCAGTGAATCGAACGCCTTCACGACGCTGATGTCGCTGATGAGTTCGCTGAAGGCAGGGGAACTGGCGCAGTCGCTGAAATCTGAGGCTGCTACCGGCAGAAGCTGACAACATGCGGGAACGGGCTGCGAGCCTGTTCCCGCCCCCGTGGCGATTGCCACGCTACAAGGAAAAGAAAATGAAAAAAATTTCCTCCAACCTGTTTTTCATGAAACGCCTGTTTCCCGTTCTCTGGTTTGGCTTTTTAATA
>JAYSKH010000269.1:0-23221 GCA_043726505.1 Undibacterium sp.
TGCGTTTGGCATTTTCCGCTGATTGCGCTTTCAGGTTGTGCGCGCCTTCCTGTTCTGGATACAGGTTGTTGTGGCCCTTGCGCATCTCAACAATTTCAGTCTGCGAAAAGATTTCATGGTGGTTCAGGAAAATGATCTCGCCGACGCCAGGTTGCGAGATACAGCCGCCAAACATGCCCGCGCGCGCCTTGCTCAGCAAGGGAATGGGCAGCAGCTCACTGGGGAAGAAGCTGACAATGCTGTCGACCGAATCGACGAGGAAACCTATCGATGCGTCGTCTATGCGCGCCAGTATCACGCGCTGGTCGGCGGTCGGCTGCTGGTCTGTGCGGGGCGCATTCAGCAATGTGGCGAAGTCGACAACAGCCACCGGGCTGCCGCGAAAGTTCATGCGGCCAAGGCAGAGCTTGCTGTTCAGCACCGAGCTTTGCAGTTCCGGCACGCGGATGATTTCCTGAATGGCGCCCATCTCAAAGGCAAACGATGCCTGTCCCACATGGAAGCTGACGCACTGGCGGCGTTGTGCCTGCGTCTTGTATTGCAGACTGTGTTCTTTCTGGTTGGCGGCGCGCAGCGCCAGCACTTGCGGCACGTTTTCTATGCTGATCAGCGCGTTTGCATCAAGGATCTGCAGCAGCCGCTCGCCTTCTTCCAGCAGGATGGTGCCGGCGATGACGCCGTTTGCATTATCTGCCGCATATTGCAGCATACTGCGCTGCTCGGGGCGCACGCGTAGTATCTCGCCGGTGGTGTCAAACAGCATGCCGACCAGTACCTGTTCATGGTCAATGATGGCTATTACCTGGCTGCTATTGGCGGCAGGGAAACCGGGTGAAAACAGGCGGCCCAGATTGACCACCGGAATGACGGTGCCGCGCAGGTTGAACATGCCTTCCAGATAGGGCGGGGATAACGGCAGTGCGGTCATCTTGTCAGGGAAGTTGACTACTTCACGTATGCAGTTTGCAGGCAATGAAAACTCTTCGCTGCCGAGGAAGAAGGAACCAAACAGCTCGGTGCCCGCCTTGGCTGCCTGAGCCTTGTGGTCGCCGACAGAAGCTGCTTTTGCTGCATCCAGCATCCTTGCGGCCATGCGCTCCATTTCTGATGCGGGTGGTGATACTGTGGCTTCCGTTGCAGCGTCCATCGTGTCAACTACTTCCATGTCAATTCCTTCGTTGCGAAATTTCGCTGACGGAAAAACTCTGCTGCGCGCAATCAATGAGGATGCGCCGGCCGCACCGGCCGCCCAGCTCACAATGGCTGAGCCGCAGGCCGCATTCACCCAGGTATTTTTTTGCCGCCACCGCATTCAGCATGCCCACCTGAAAACGCGGCGAGCCGTTGTGCAGCATCTGCGCGCCGCCGGCGAGGATCACTTCTATATCTGCATAATCGTCTTCCGTTGCCCGCATCAGTTTTAGCAGCGAAGGCACTGCCTGGTTCACGTAGCGCGCTCCCAGGCTACAGATCTGGCCTGGCGCTTCCGGCAGCAGGCAATGTGCGAGCCCGCAGCGGCCAGCTTTTTTCCAGATGAAGCCTATACCTACGCAAGAGCCCAGCACCGCTTGCAGCAGGTCGTAGCGGGCGCCAATCTTTACCTCACCCATGCCCACATCCAGATGGTGGTATGCAACGACATCGCCGCTGGCATTGGTATCTATGCGGGTATCCAAAGTAATCATGCGTTTGCTCCATTCATGCGGTAAACCAAAGGCATCTCAAACTGATATCCCGCGTCCAGGTGGCTAATGGAATCAGACTCGCCGACGATAAGCCGGGCTTGCGGTTTCATGCTTTGCTGCACATTGCCAAGCACCTTGGTCTGGTGCTCGGCATCGAAATAAATCAGCACATTGCGCAGGAAGACGATGTCGAATTTTTTCATTGATTTCAGCGGCGATAGCAGGTTGTGCGGTGCAAAGCCGACATACTGTTTCAGCTCGTCATTGATCCTCGCCCTGGCCGCTGCCGCAGTAAAGTACTTGCCAAACAGTTCCGGATGCGAAACCTTGATGCGCTCTACCGAGCGGCCACCATATTCGCCCAGTGCCGCAGTAGCCAGCATGTTCTGAGAAATGTCGGTACCCAGTATCTGGTAGCGAAAGCCGCCGGAGGCGCGCTGGAATTCATGGCACAGCATCGCAATCGAATACACCTCTTCACCGCTGGCCGATGCGGCGGACCAGATGTGCAGGCATTCGCCGGGGTGCAGCTTGCGCCACTCCGGCAAAAACTGTTCCGAGAAAAATTTCCACACCTGCGCCGTGCGGAAGAACAGCGTGTCGTTGGTCGTGACCATATCGATGAAGTACGGCACCTCGTTATGGTCGCTCTCCAGCATTGCCAGGTAGTCCTGGTAGCTGGCCAGCGACAGCGCCTGCAGGCGAGGGCGCAGCCGGCCTTCCAGCAGCACGCTTTTCTTTTCGTTCATCGCAATGCCCGTGTGCTTGCGCACCAGCACTATCAGCGCTGCCAGCGTTGCTGCATTAAGTCCGCCTTGCTGCGTCATGGCTGCTCCATTAAACGCTATTACAAGCTATAACACGCTATCACAAGCCTTCAGACTTCGTTATACGACAAAGCCCGACACTACCTTGTTCATGTCGCCGGCGCGCTGGTTCAGGTCATCCGTGGAGCGGGCGATGCTGTCGCAGCTGGCGGCCGATTTTTCCGCCTCCTCGGCGATGTACTGGATGGCAGTGCTCACTTCCCTCGCGGTCAGCAGCTGTTCATTGGCGGCCCTGGAAATATCGGAAATAGCCAGCGTGGTTTGTGCTACCCCGGAAACGATCTTGTCGAAAGCATCGCTGGCCTGCCTGGAAATCTCGCTACCGGTAGACACCCGTTTCACCGATTCATTGATGAGCTTGGAAATTTCCTTGGTCGCCTGCGAAGAGCGTTCCGCCAGCTTGCGCACTTCGTCGGCCACGACCGAGAAACCCAGGCCGTGTTCGCCCGCCCGCGCCGCTTCAATTGCTGCGTTAAACGCCAGCATATTGGTCTGGCTGGCAATTTCACTGATAACCTTGACGATCTCGCCTATGTCTTCTGAAGACCGGTTGATCAGGTCCATCGCCTCGATTGATTTGGCAACGGCCTTCGCGCCGGATTCCGCTTCCTGCTGCGTGGATTTGGCGAGGAAATCGGCATTTGATGTGCTATCCGCAATCGAGTTGATGGACGACGTGAGGCCGTCTATCGACGCATTCATTTCTTCCACCGTGGCGCCCAGCGCCTGCGTACCCAGGGCCACTTCGCCGGAGCGCTCGGCGATCTTGTTGGACGATTCCGCCAAGCCGCCGGCGGAAGTGACGACATTGCCGATCACGTCGCGCAAATCGCTGATCATCTTGCGTATGCCCTCGGCCAGCAAGTCGATGGGCTCATGGCCTTCCGCCTTGATTTCGCAGGTCAGGTCGCCCAGGGCCGCCTTGCCAACCGACTCCAGCAACTGCTGCACCTTGCGGCCGTCATCATCGGTCTTGGTCTTGATGCTGTTTTCCATGTTGACTTGCTCGGTGATATCGATAGCGATTTTGACGACCTTGTAGGGCTTGCCATTCAGGTCCATGATGGGATTGTAGGTTGCCTGTATCCACACCGCATTGCCGCCGCTGCCGATGCGCTTGTAGCGGCCGCTGTCAAATTCACCGCGGTTCAGCTTTTGCCAGAAGCGCTTGTAGTCAGGGCTGGCGGCAAACTCCGGTTCCACAAACATCTTGTGGTGTTCGCCTTTGATATCTTCCAGCGTATAACCCATGATATCCAGGAAGTTGGGGTTGGCGTCCAGCACCTGGCCGCTCATGTCGAATTCAATGACGGCTTGCGCCTTGTCGATAGCGTTGACCTTGCCGGCATATTCGGCATTTCTCATTTTGTTGGCAGTAATGTCCCTGGCGAATTTGACGACCTTGAAAGGCGCGCCATCTGCATCGAAGATAGGGTTGTAGCTGGCACTGAGCCAGACCTCGCGGCCATCCTTTGCTACCCGCTTGTACTCGCCGGAATCGTATTCGCCGGCGCCCAGCTTTTTCCAGAAGTGGGCGTACTCATCTTCTTTGGCAATTTCCGGATCGACAAAGACACGATGATGCTTGCCTTTTAACTCCTCCAGCGTATAGCCCATGGTGTTGAGGAAATTGTCATTTGCACAGATGATCGTACCGTCCAGATTGAACTCAATGACGGCCTGCGATTTGCTGATGGCGTTGATCTTGCCCAGGTTCTCGGCATTCTTCAGTTTCTCCGCCGTAACATCGGTAGCAAACTTGATGACCTTGTAAGGTTTTCCATTGGCGCCGATGATGGGGTTGTAGGACGCGTTGATCCAGATCTCCTCGCCGTGCTTGCCTATGCGTTTGTAATCGCCCTGGTCAAATTCTCCGCGCGCCAGTTTTGCCCAGAATTTTTTGTATTCCGGCGATTTGACATAGGCCGGTTCGCAGAAGGTCGCATGGTGCTTGCCGCGCACCTCGTCCAGCGTGTAGCCCAGTGTGTTAAGAAAATTTTCATTCGCGTACAGGATGGTGCCATCCAGATCAAACTCGACCAGCGCCTGCACACGGTTCAGGGCAGCATTGATGGCTTGTAAATCCTGATCCTGGGCATTGCCCACTTGATTTGTCGCTTCCATGTCTTTTCCCTTGGTGTACGGTGATGATGCTGATTATTGTCAGAAGGAATAGCTTTCCCTTTGTTACATACATGCTCTGGAGGGTTACACCTGGGGACGGACTTATTTATGCGCCATATTTTCGTCGAAGGTGTGAGGGCCGGGGCCTGATGTATACAGAGTAGAGCTTAAATCGCCGGTATGCTGAAAATCAGGCCACTGCATCCATACGCGTGAACGTGTGGATGTTGTGCAATAGAAGTAATGTTTGGATTTGGTTAAGAAAAACTATACATCATGTTCTTCTCCCCGCATGCCTGTAAGAATTCACAGGTGCGGCAAAGAAATACAGATATTTGCCTGTAGAGCAGACATTGGGATTGAACTTGTTGCGGGAGAAAGACAAAAGGATTGCAATGCAATCCTTTTGTTGGCGCGTGGCCCGTTTGGGCCTGTGAAGGCTGCTTACTTGGCGGCTTGCAATGCTCCAGCTTCCCAGCCTCCGCCCAGTGCCTTGATCAGATAAACCGACGTCAGCATCTGCTGTCCGTGGATTTGTACTGCCTGGCGCTGATTGTTCAGCAAGGTTTGCTGCGCGGTGATGACATCCAGATAGGTATCCAGGCCACCGGTATAACGGTCATTGGCGAGTTCCAGCACGCGTTGCGAGCTGCGTACGCTGGCTTCTGCCTGCCGGCCTGCACTGTCCAGGCTGGTCAGTCCAAAAATACCGTCTTCCACTTCCTGCATGGCAACCAGCACGCTCTGTCGGTAGCTTGCTACTGAAGCCATGTAGCCGGCTTCACTGATCTTGACCGTAGCGCTGGTCTTGCCTGCATCAAACAGGGTTTGCGTGACGGAAGCGCCAAGCGACCACAACAGGCTAGGGGCGTTGAACAGATTGCCTATCTGCGCTGCGTCCCAGCCGCCGTTAGTTTGCAGCAGGATGGTTGGGAAGTAGGCCGCGCGGGCAATGCCGATGTTGGCATTGGCGGCAGCCACTGCGCGTTCGGCAGAAGCGACGTCAGGCCGGCGTTGCAGCACATCGGACGGCAAGCCCACCGGCAGCGCAGGCGGCGCCAGCCTGACTATTTGCGGCGCCAGTTTGAAAGTGGGCGCAGGCGTGCCTGTCATCGTCGCCAGTGCGTGCTCATATTGCGCGCGCTGGTTTTGCAGCAGGTTCAGCTGAGTTTTACTGGTATCGAGCAGCGCCTGTTGCTGCGCCAGATCCAGGCCGGAAGCCACGCCCAGTTCATGCCGCGCGCTGATGAACTCCAGCGCTTTTTCCTGCAGGGCGATGCCCTGGCGAATAACATCAATTTCAGCATCGAGCGCGCGCAGGTTGAAATAGTCTGCAGCCACTTCTGAGGTCAGCAGCAGCCTGGCGTTTTCAAAATCCGCCGTGGCCTGCTCGGAAGAGGCGCGCGCGCTGGCCACCGTGCTACGGACGCGGCCGAACAGATCAGCCTCGTAGTTCACCGCAAAGCCGAGCTGGTAATTGTTTTGCACTGTCGACTGGTTGGCGACATTGTAAGAAGACAAAGGGCGGTCGGCCGAGGTCTTCTGGCGCGCCGCGCCGGCTTGCAAGCCAACTTGCGGGAACAAGCCCGCCGCACTGACGCTGACTTGCGCGCGCGCCTGTTCCAGCCTTGCCGCAGCAATCTGCAGGCTCTGGTTTTGTGTAAGGGTTTGCTGTGCCAGCTGGTTCAGCTGTGCGTCGCCGAAGACCTCCCACCAGTTACCCTTGTGCGCACCATCATTCGGTGCGCCAACCGAGAACGGCGATGCCGATTGCCACGCCGCCGGCATGACAACATCAGGTTTTTTATAGTCAGGCGCACTGGCGCAGGCTGCCATTGCCAGTGCAGCAGCCAGTACGGTCAGGCAATGCGTCGCTCTAGTCGCCTTGGTCGCTCTCATGAACCTGCTTTCTTGCCGGCTTCTGCCTGTTTCGGCTTGACCAGCGTGACCTGGTCATTGTCTGCCAGTGAATCGGCCGGGTTCAGTACCAACTTGTCGGCGATGCTGATGCCATCCAGGATCTCCAGCGCATTGCCCAAGTCATGGCCGATGGTGACGGTGTGCAGCTTGACCTGACCTTTGTCGTCTACCACAGCGATGCGAGTTCCTTCAGGCCGGAACAGCAGCACGTTGGAAGGAACCAGTAGCGCATTGGAGGTGCCGCTGACTGGCAGCGCTACCTGCACATAAGTGCCGGCCAGCAGCTTGTTGTCCTTGTTGGGCAGGTTGATTTCCAGTTGCAGCGTGCGTGTCGCGGCATCGATGGCGCCGGCTGTCCTGACAACGGTGCCCTGGAATGCCTGACCGGCCAGCTCGCCTTGCGTGACCTTGACGGTATCGCCAACCTTGATGCGCTGTGAATAAGCCTGCGGCACATACACGTACACGCGCAACGGATCTACCTGCGCCAGCGTAAACAACGCGCGTCCTGCGCCGCCATTGCCGGCATCGATCAGGTCGCCGATCTCTACATTACGCTTGGTGATCACGCCGGCAAACGGCGCGACCACTTTCTTGAAGCCTTCCAGCTGCTGCAGGCGGCGCACATTGGCGTCGGCGGCAGCAAGGTTGGCCTGGGCTTGCGTATAGGCGCTGGCGCGCTCGTTCAGTTCCTGCTGCGTGACCGCATCTTTCTTGCGCAGTGCTTCCCAGCGTTCGGCGGAAGACTTGGCCAGCTCCAGGCTGGAAGCGGCCTGCTGCCGGCTCGCGATGGCCTGCGACAGCTGCTGGTCTACTTCCGGCGTATCGATTTCCGCCAGCACGTCTCCCTTGGCGACCTTGCTGCCGATGTCCTTGTTCCAGCGCAGCACATAACCGCTGCTGCGGGCATAGATAGGTGACTCGATGATGCCTTGCAGCGTGCCGGGCAGCGTCAGCGCGTCGTCTTTGCCAGCGGGCTTGGCGTTGATCGTCGTCACGTACTGTTTGGCTTGCTCGGCGGTGGATTCTGCCAGCGCACTGGAGTGGAAGCCGCGCAGCACCATCGTGGCGACGGCTCCCAGCACCAGCAGGGTCAGCACGGAGGCGCTTATGAATTTGGCGCGTTTCAATATCGGACCGCGTGGATGGTGGACATGCGGGTCGCCGTGGGCTTCCCCTTCCGCGCTATGGATACCGAGTACAGCATGGCGTTTATCAGACATATCAGGACTTCCCTTCTTCTACAGCAGGCGATGATGAGTGGGGCTGGTTCGCTGGCTGTGCGGCCTTGCGATGTTCCAGGTAGCGGTGGACGCTGGCAAAAACAATAGGGACAAAAAATAGTGTGGAAATAGTGGCGAACAGCAGTCCGCCGATCACCGCGCGGCCCAGCGGCGCATTCTGCTCAGCGCCTTCGCCCAGGCCGATGGCCATTGGGATCATACCGATGATCATCGCCAGCGCCGTCATCAGCACAGGCCGGATACGGGTGGCGCCGGCTTCCAGCGCAGCGGACAATGGCGGCAGGCCATCATTGAGGCGTTGCCGCGCAAACGACACCATCAGAATACTGTTGGCGGTGGCCACCCCCATTGTCATGATGGCCCCCGTCAGTGCAGGCACGCTGAGTGTGGTGCCGGTCAGGAACAGCATCCATGCAATACCGGCCAGCGCCGCAGGCAGCGCAGTGACGATGATGAAGGCATCTACCCAGGACTGGAAATTGACAACGATCAGCAGATACACGAGTACGATGGCCATCAGCAAGCCTATGCCCAGGCCGATGAAAGAAGACTTCATCGTTTCCACCTGGCCGCGTATCGTGATGCGGGTGCCGCGTGGCAGATCGGGTTCCATCTGCTTGACCAGTTTTTCTACTTCACCGGACACACTGCCGAGGTCACGGCCCTGCACGTTGACGTACAGGTCGATCACCGGCGTGATGTTGTAGTGGGATACCACGGCCATCTGCTGCGTCGGTTTTACTTTGACCAGGTTGCTCAGCAATTGTGAGGGCACGATACCGTTACCGGTGCCGCCGGCAACCGACGCGGAGCGGACAGGCGTGTTCAGCAACGCATTGAGGTCGTTGACCTGGTGTTGCGGAGTCTGCACTGCAATGCTGTAGACGACGCCATTGGCCGGGTTCAGCCAGAATGCCGGTGCGGTCTGGAAGCTGCCGGACAGGGATACCAGCAGGTTTTGCGCAACGTCAACCGGGTTCAGACCCAGCTGCTTGATCTGGCTGCGGTCCATGTCCAGCGCCAGTGTAGGCAGATCCAGTTTTTGCTGGATATGCACGTCCACCGCGCCGGAAACCTGTTTGACCTGTTTCATCAGCTTGCTGGCGAGTGCATAGTTGGTTTGCAGGTTGGCGCCGGAAATCTGCACGTCCAGCGCGGCAGGCAGACCGAAGTTCAGGATCTGCGTGACGATGTCAGCCGGCTGGAAGAAAAATTCCACGCCGGGGAAGCGCTTCGGCAGTTCGCTGCGCAGTGTATCGACATAACCGCCGGTAGCGCTATGGCCTTCTTTCAGCGAGATGAGGATTTCCCCGTCCATCGTGCCTATGGTGCCGGCATTACTATAGGACAGGTTGATACCGCTATAAGGCAGGCCCAGATTGTCGAGCAAGGTGCCGATTTCTTTGGCGGGGATGACCTCGCGTATCATTTTTTCTACTTCGTCGGCCAGCCGCGCGGTTTCTTCTATGCGGGTGCCGGTCGGCGCACGCATGTGCAGCCGTATCTGGCCTGAATCGACGCTAGGGAAGAAGTCGCGTCCCAGGCCAAAGCCCAGGCCGCACGACAATACGCAAAATGCCAGGAACAGGCTGCCGAAGGTCTTGCGGTGCGTCAGCAGCGAAGACAGGATGATGATGTAGCCGCCGCGGAATTTTTCAAATGCTGCGTCAAAACGGCGGTACATCCTTTGCAGCAGGCTGGGCTTGGCATTGGGATCGTTATGCACATTGCCCATCATCATCATGACCATTGTCGGTACCAGCGTACGCGACAGCACATACGACGCCAGCATCGCAAACACCACGGCTTCGGCCAGCGGCACAAACAGGTAGCGCGCCACGCCCGTCAGGAAGAACATCGGCAGGAACACGATACAGATACACAGCGTGGACACCAGCGCAGGAATCGCGATTTCACCGGCACCGTCCAGGATGGCCTTGTTTAGATCCGAACCCTGGTGCAGGTGCCGTTCTATGTTTTCAATGGTAACCGTCGCATCATCGACAAGGATACCCACCGCCAGCGCCAGGCCACCCAATGTCATGATGTTGATCGTCTCGCCCAGCGCATACAGCGCCAGGATGGATGCCAGGATCGACAGCGGAATCGAGACGGCAATGATGCAGGTGCTGCGCCAGTTGCCGAGGAAGACCAGGATCATCGCCGCCGTCAGCAGCGCGGCAATCAGTGCTTCGTGGACAACACCGGTGATCGCGGCCTTGACGAAGACGGACTGGTCAAACAGCGGTTCTACTTTCAATTCTTTTGGCAGCGTCTGCATCGCCGTAGGCAACAGGCCGCGCAAGGTGTTGACGATGTCCAGTGTTGATGAACCACCGTTTTTCAGTACCGACAGCAATACGCCGCGCTCGCCGTTCTGCCGCACGATATTGGTTTGCGGCGAGAAGCCGTCGCGTACCCGTGCCACTTCAGACAGGTAGGTCATCGTGCCGTTCTTGTTTAGCACGGGGATATTGTTGAGGCCCGCAATTGTATCCGGCGAGCCGTTCATGTTCACGTTGAACTCGGTCGCACCGATCTTGGCCGTGCCGGAAGGCAGCGCCAGATTCTGCGCATTGACGGCGGCGACCACGTCGGTCGGTGTCAATCCCTTGGACAGCAGCGCCTGCGTATCCATGTCCACCGATACCAGCCGCGATTTACCGCCGAATGGGAAAGGTACCGCAGCACCCGGGATGGTAATCAGCTGCGGACGCAGGAAGTTGACTGCGGTATCAAACAGCGACTGCTCAGTCATTGACGCGCTGGACAGGCCCAGTTGGATGACCGGAATACTGGAGGCCGAATATTTGATGACCAGCGGCGGCGTAATACCGGGCGGCAGCTGGCGTAGCTGTGCCTGCTCAATGGAGACAACCTGCGCGATGGCAGTTTGTATATTGGCAGTCGGCTGGAAGAAAATCTTGATAATGGCGATACCGGCCAGCGACTGTGATTCTATATGCTCAATGTCGTTGACGGTGGTGGTCAGGCTACGCTCATTGACGGCGGTGACGCGCTGTGCCATTTCCTGCGCAGACAGACCACCGTAGTTCCAGATGATGCTGACGACAGGGATGTTGATCTCAGGGAAGATATCTGTCGCCATCTTGGTCAGGACCAGTGGAGTAGACAGCAAGATCAACAACGCCATCACGATAAACGTGTACGGTCGCCGCAGTGCAATATTAACGATCCACATCTTAAATAGTTTTCCGCAATGAAGAGTTAGCTGGTGGCAGCCTGGGTACGCATCGGCATGAAAATCAACATGAAAATTACCATGACGATTGACATCACATAAAGCTTGTTTAGCAAAGATCGCGCCAGGAAAGCGGGGCCATTGTAAGGTAAATCAGGCAACCGGGCAGTCGGGCAACGATAGAGGCTTAGCTATTCGACAGGCAACCCGCGTACAGCCGGTAAGTCGCCGATAAATAGCTAAATACAAAGCTGAATACATAGCCGATATATTTACAACCCGGTCCCAGAGGCTGGATGATATGCGCTTTCCCGTATCGTCGCGTATTGGCATGGTAACGGCTTGTATCGCTATTTTGCTGCACTGCGAAAACCTGAAACAATGCCCAAATTCTGTAATAAAAGAGCAAACAAAACCCAAAAATATTATTAAATAAATACGCCTTTCGACGCTTAATAAGACAACAACGTGGGCGGCAAAGTTCAGAAAGTCTGAATGCGCATACTGTTTTCGGCGGCTGGCGTGCAGAGGCACTCGCAGGCTTGCGGAGACTGCAAACTCGCCGCCGGCATCCGCGAATTTTTTGTAAATTACTCTAACTCATTGATTTGTAATATACTCTCATCTTTCTAGCCTTCGCTTACCTCTGTTGATTGTCTTAGATATACGATCTTGCCAACAAACTCATCATCCGTTGGTACCGTGCTCAACTCACGGGAAGCCCACACCCATACAATGACTGATATCAAGTCCGATACCGATACCACGCTGGACAGCATTGCTGCTGAAGCTGCGCCAGTAAAGCCTGTTCCTACTGTCCGTTTTGAAGATTTCGGGCTGTCCGCCGAGATTTTGCGCGCCTTGTCCGATCAGGGTTACGTACATCCTACGCCTATCCAGGCCGAAGCGATTCCCGTTGTGCTGAAGGGCCGCGATGTCATGGGTGCGGCGCAGACCGGCACGGGTAAAACCGCCGGCTTCGCACTGCCGATTATCCAGCTGCTGCTGGCGCATGCAAGCAACAGCGCATCGCCTGCGCGCCATCCGGTGCGCGCGCTGATACTGACGCCGACGCGTGAGCTGGCCGACCAGGTGGCCGATAATGTTATCGCCTATTCCAAGTACACGCCTTTACGCGCGACTGTCGTCTTCGGCGGCATGGATATGGCGCCGCAGGTAGCTGCATTGCGTTCGGGTATAGAGATTGTGATTGCGACACCGGGCCGCCTGCTGGACCACGTGCAGCAAAAGACCATCAACCTGTCGCAGACGCAGATCCTTGTCATGGATGAGGCAGACCGCATGCTGGACATGGGTTTCCTGCCGGATTTGCAGCGCATCATCAACCTGCTGCCGACAAAACGCCAGAACCTGATGTTTTCGGCGACCTTCTCGACCGAGATCAAGAAGCTGGCAGCCAGCTTCCTGACCAATCCGGTGACGATAGAAGTGGCGCGCGGTAATTCCACCGCGGAAAACGTCACCCAGATCCTGTACAAGGTGGCTGAAGAAGAGAAGCGCGATGCGGTTTCCTTCATCATCCGCGAACGCGGCCTGAAACAGGTTATCGTCTTCTCCAATACCAAGATAGGCGCTTCGCGCCTGGCGGTGCACCTGGTGAAGCAGGGCGTCAAGGCATCGGCGATCCATGGCGACAAATCACAATCCGAACGGATGGCGGCTCTGGAGGCATTCAAGCGCGGTGAAGTTGAAGTGCTGGTAGCGACCGACGTTGCGGCGCGTGGTCTGGATATTTCGGAAATGCCTTGCGTGATCAACTTCGACCTGCCGTACAACGCGGAAGATTATGTGCACCGTATTGGCCGTACCGGCCGCGCCGGCGCCAAGGGCGATGCAATCTCGCTGCATACCGACAAGGATGAGCGTCTGCTGGTGGATATTGAAAAGCTCATCAAGCAAAAAATCGTTCGTCTGCAACTGGCGGGTTTTGTTGCCACTTCCGTTCACAGTGCGGAACGCCGTCCGCGCGATACGGCAGGGGCAGGCTATGCGGCATCGGGCGCTTCCACAGGACGCGGCGAGCGTACTGAGCGGGCCGAACGTACGGAAAGGCCGGAGCGCAGCGACCGTGCAGACCGTGGCGAGCGTGGTACTGAGCGTTCGCACCGTGGCTACAATCCTCCGCGCGAGAAGGTTGATCCTTGGTTCCTGAAGCCGTATGAACCCAATGCCAGCCAAGCTAGCCAGGTTGCAGGTTCCATCACGAATTCAGTGTCCGGTCCGCAAAACCTTTCAGGCAGCAAACCGCAGAAAAAAGCTGCGTTGCTGGGTGGCCTCGTCAAGCAGTCGTAATATTCTCTTTGTTTCCCTGGTGTAGATAGCAGGGCCTTCAGCCGGAATGTCCGGCTGCTCAAATAGGCCCGTTAGTCCAGGGAACAATGTCAGCTTTTTATCCCGCGTTGTTCCAGTAACAGTTTCCACGCGGGCACCGCTTTTTCCCAGAACATCGCAATACTGTGTGCTTCCAGTTCCGGCAGGCCGAGAAAGCTTGCCGCTGGTTGCAGTGCATTACGCAGCAGTTCCTGTTCCGAAGCGCCATTATCAAACGCCTGGGCCCCCGTCTGTTTGGACAGTTTTTCACCGGCGCCGTTGGTGACCACCGGCACATGCAGATAGGATGGCTGCGGCAGGCCAAGCAGGCGTTGCAGGTAGATCTGCCTGGCGGTGGAATCCAGCAGGTCGGCGCCGCGCACGATATGCGTGATTCTCTGCGCCGCATCATCGACGACGACGGCTAGCTGGTAAGCCCAGAAACCGTCCGCGCGCCTCAGTACAAAATCACCAACTTCAGTCCTTAGATCCTGCACGATATCGCCGCACCAGCGGTCATGAAAACCGATCATTCCATTGTCCAGGTCCGGCACGCGTAGCCGGTAGGCGCGCGCCGTTCTGCCGGGTGCCAGGCCATTGCGGCAGGTGCTCGGGTAGATCAGCGCCGTGGGCCCGTTGCCGGCGGCTCCGGTGCGGGAATCGGCAATTTCCTTGCGTGAGCACGCGCAAGGGTAGACCAGCGTGCCCAATTGCTCAAAAGCCGTTTGATACAGATGCTGGCGCTTGCTCTGCCACTGTACTTCACCGTCGATCCGCATGCCGCAGCGTTGCAATGAATCCAGGATGGAGATGTCCGCACCAGCCACGTTGCGGTCAAAATCCAGGTCTTCCATGCGTACCAGCCATAAGCCGTCATGCGCTCTGGCATCCAGATAGCTTGCCATGGCGGCCACCAGCGAGCCCAGGTGCAGCGGGCCGGTGGGCGAGGGCGCGAAGCGGCCCGCGTAGGTAAACGCGCTGCTACCGGCTCTGCTGCTGTCGTTGTTATTCGGAATATCTGTGTGTTCTGGTGTCATGCTCTGCGGGAAACGGAATAGGGGCTGCGCGAAGCAGCGGCAGGTGATTATAAGAAAAATATGGGTTTATGGGGATGTGTCCCTATATAGTAATGAAATCACCAAACACCCAACACCCAACACCCAACATAATCAATCACCATTCAGTCCGCGAGAGGCCTTATATGATTTCCGTACGTAAATCCCAGGAACGCGGCCATGCGGAACACGGCTGGCTGAAGTCTTATCACAGCTTCTCTTTTGCCGATTATCATGATCCCGCACATATGGGTTTCGGCCCGCTGCGCGTCATCAACGAAGACTGGATAGAGCCCGGCATGGGCTTTGGTACGCATAGCCACCGTGACATGGAAATCATCACCTATGTGCTGGAAGGCGAAATTGCACACAAGGACAGCATGGGCAACGGCAGCGTGATCCGCCCCGGCGATGTGCAGCGCATGAGCGCCGGCACCGGCGTCATGCATTCCGAATTCAATGCTTCGGACAAGAATTCAGCGCATCTGATGCAGATCTGGATCATGCCCGACAAGGCCGGCATTCCGCCTGGCTATGAAGAAAAGAATTTCAGCCGCGAAGACAAGATCGGGCGGCTCAGGCTGGTGGCTTCTCCCGATGCCGAGGATGGCGCAGTCAAGATTCATCAGGATGCACGGCTGTACGTCGGTTTATTCGACGGCGACCAGCAGGCCAACCTGACTTTGCATAAAGACCGGCTGGCCTACGTGCATGTAGCGCGCGGCGAACTGACTGTTAATGGCATCGCCTTGCAGACCGGCGATGCGCTGAAACTAAGGTCGGAAGAATTGCTCAGCATCACGCAGGGCAAGCAGGCCGAGGTGCTGGTGTTCGACCTGCCGGTGTAGCGCGGGCCGATTGCCCTACATAGATAGCAGCTTGCCGCTGCGGTAGGCGACAGTGCCCGCTATTTTTGCCAGCGTGGTGCCCCGGTGCGCATAACGGTGCGCCATGCGCGCAAACAGCTTGCCGCTGACGGTGGCGATGACCGGCGTTGCTTCACTGCTGGCCGGGTCCACCAGTTCACCTATTGTTTCCCCAGTCTGTACCATGTCGCCGGGCTTTTTGCTGAACACCATGATGCCGGGCTGCGCCGCCACCAGCGGCTCCACACCCTCCAGCGGCGTGGGTTGGCACAGCGCTGCGGGTAGTGGCGGCAGTTGGCCATCTTCTGTTTCTATATGGCCGGTGTGCACGAGAAAGGCGATCAGCTGCGTTGCGTCCTGCTCGGCAAGCGCATGCGTGACGTCTGCCTGTCCGCGCAGCTCCACCGTCACCGGCATGCACGCCAGCGGCACCGGATATTGCTGGCCGAAATGCTCCGCCAGTTCCCACCAGATGCGGCCGCAGGTTTCATCAAAAGGGTCGTCGCCGGATTCTGTGGCCAGCAGCACGGCTTCTGCACCCAGCAGGCAGGCCAGCGGCATGATCCTGTCCGCCAGCGGCGTGCCGGTATATAAATGCAGCACAGATTCGCTGTCGCAATGCAGATCCAGCACGAGGTCGGCATCGATGGACAGGGTTTGCAGGGTCTTCTTTAGTGCTTCGGTTTCCGATGCCGGCTGCCAGTCGGCCAGCAGCTTGCGCGCTTCGCTGCGAATGGTGCTGATGTTTTCCTGCGCATCGTCACCCAGCAGATCCACTAACAACTGCTTCAGCTGCGGTACCAGGTTGCGGTAGCCACGGTTGAAATTGACGCCCGTGCCCATGTCAAAGCGGCCAAAAGGCGAGCCTTGCAGCGCCTGCGCGAGGCCGATAGGGTTGGCTACGGGTACCAGCACAATCTCGGCAGCCAGCCGGCCTTCGCCTTCCAGTATCTCCAGCTTGCGGCGCAGATGCTGGGCCACCAGCATGCCGGGAATCTCATCTGCATGCAGCGATGCCTGGATATACACCTTGCGGATATGCGGCCCCACGCCGGCATGGCAGAAGTGCAGGCTCTGGAACTGCCTTTCCGTGCCGGAACTGGCGGAGGGCAGCGGGTGATATTCAATACGCATCTGATTTTCGCCTTGGCAATTGAAGTACAGCAAATGTATAAACTGTCAGCATACCCGTAAATGCACGATCGTTCAAAAATCTGGCGCGCGCCGGTCCGGTGCAAAAAAGACGGCATGGTCCTTGCTGTATCATGTGGGACTGGAGGGACTGGACATCATTTCATCATCGCTGGACTAAAGCGGGGCAGGGTGCGGCAATGGAAGAGTCAGGAAAGCAGCCAGGATCGCTGGTCATCATCGGTGGAGCATTGCGCGCGGAGAATGCCGCGGTGTGGGAGCGCATTGTGCTGCTGGCCGGCGGCAAGGGAGCGAGGATTGCGGTATTTCCGTGCGCCGCGAGCAAGCCTGAGCATTCGGCTGCGCTGACGATACAGGCGCTGGAAAAATATGGCGCCTGCGCTTTCATGGTGCCGATTGCCGTCAGGATGGAAGGTAGCGATTGCCGGGCTGCTGCCGAAGATCCCGTCATCGCGGAACAGGTAAAAAGCGCGGGCGGCGTGTATTTTGTCGGCGGCGACCAGGGCCGCATCACGCAAGCCTTGCTCAGATCTGATGGCAGTAATTCAATGGTGCTGGGTGCGGTGTGGGATCTGTACCGCAAGGGCGGGGTGGTTTGCGGCAACAGTGCAGGGGCTGCCGTCATGAGCACCTGGATGTTCGACGATGCGCCTGCCGTGTTGCCTATGCTGAAGCGGGGTATTTCAGACGATGGCGAGATCGCGCCCGGTCTGGGCTTTATCGGCCCGGATGTGTTCGTGGACCAGCACCTGATCATACGTGGGCGCTTTGCGCGCATGCTTCCTGCGATGCTGAAGAAAGGCTACCACATCGGCCTGGGCGTAGACGAAAACACCGCGATAATCGTCACGCAGGCAGGCGACGTCGACGTTGTTGGCTACAAGGGAGCAGTGCTGATCGACCTGTCACAGGCAACCTCCACGGATGGCGAGTTTAATATCTCCAACGCGCGCATCAGCTACCTGGACAATGGCGACCGCTATCATTTGAGCAGTGGGCTGCTGACGCTGCCTGCCGACAAACTGGAAGGCAAGCTGGATCTGGAGCCGCCGTATCGTGATGGTGCACGCTTTTACCCGGCCATTCTGGCCAATGCGACCTTACTTGATTTATTGCAGAAGCTGGTGTGCAGCAGGCAGCAGCAGGCCGTGGGCCTGGCGTTTGGCGGGCCGGATGATGACATGCCGGCGCTGGGTTTTGAATTTACTTTTAGCAAGACCGCGGACAGCGACGCCTATTTTTCCAGCCTGCACGGATCCGAGGCGTACACGGTGATGAATATAAGGCTGGATGTGCGGCCAGTAGAAATGCAGTTGCCTCTGTATCGCACAGTCTAGTGTAGTTACCTTCCCAAAAAAAAGAGGCCGCAGCCTCTTTGCCAAATCAGGCCGCTTCCGGCGTAGTGGCTTGCGCCGCTTTGGCTTTTGCTTCAGGTGACGCACAGGCATGGCAGGAAACGCCCGGAATATACAAAGGCGACAGCTGCTCGCGCGGTGTGACGATGCCGCGGCAGGCGAAGCATTGTTCGGTGTCGGTGGCTTCCAGCTGTGGGTTCAGCGCAGTGCGATAGTCGAAGACGAAGCAGTCGCCGTGGTAATGTGCGCCGCCGACTTCCTCGAAATACTTGAGGATGCCGCCTTCCAGCTGGTACACACTGTCGAAGCCGACATTTTGCATGTGGATGGCCGCTTTTTCGCAACGGATACCGCCGGTGCAGAAGGTCACGACGGTCTTATCGTTCAGTTTTTCACGGTTGGCTTCTATGACAGCCGGGAATTCAGTGAACTTGGCAATGCGGTAGTCGATCGTGTTGTCGAAGCTGCCCACATCCACTTCAAAGTCATTGCGGGTATCGACCATGACGACGGGCTTACCGTTATCGTCATGGCCCTGGTCTAGCCAGCGCTTCAGTGTTTGCGCATCCACGGCGGGTGCGCGGCCTTCTTCCGGTTTGATCAGCGGCATGCGCATCGTGATGATTTCCGGCTTGACCTTGACCAGCAGCTTGGTGAACGGCTGCGTGTCCGACAAACTCTCTTTGGCAACAATATCTGCGAAGCGCGCATCCTGGTGCAGCCAGTGCATGTACGCGTCAATTTCTTCGCGCAGGCCGGCCAGGAACATATTGATGCCTTCCGGGCTCAGGATGACGGTGCCCTTCAGGTTCAATTCCTTGCACTTGTCCAGAAACTGCGACTTTTTTTCGACAGTATCATCGAAAGTGATGAATTTATAGGCAGAGATGTTGATATAGGGCGTTGCGGCTGACATTACAGCGGATATTACGGTGGATGGCATGGCAAATAATTCAGTAAGTCATTGATTTATCAGTATTATAAACTTTTGCGACCGAATTTTTAAAGTTTGATCTGCAAAAAACTTGATGTAGCTCATTTAAACAATATTTAAACGATATTTTTCGGCGCCTGGCTTTTGAGGTCTTTTCCGCCGCTTCGCTTATTTTCGCTTACATGGCCTTTTACATGACCTTACATTTTCGTTTTTTCAAGCCCCTATTCCCTTCGTTTTATGCGCCCGGGCACGGTAAAATAGCGGGATGACTACAGAATTGACAATTGCTAATGATGCAACCGCTACTGCGAACTCCGCCCTAGCACCCCAGGCCGCCGGACCGCGTTTTGTCCACCTGCGCCTGCACTCCGAATATTCAATTGTCGACGGCCTCGTGCGCATCGATGATGCGATCAAATCCGCCGAAAAAGACAAACAGCCGGCAATGGCGATTACCGACCTGGCCAATCTGTTTGCGATGGTCAAGTTCTATAAGTCCGCGCGCGGCAAAGGCATTAAACCCATCGCCGGTTGCGACGTCTGGATCAGCAACGACACAGACCGCGACAAGCCTTCGCGCCTGTTGCTGCTGGTAAAAAACCGCAAAGGCTATCTGCAGCTTTGCGAACTGCTAGCGCAGGCATGGCTGACCAACCAGTACAAAGGCAAGGCGGAGATCCGTGCCGAATGGCTGGAAGAGTTGCAACAGCAGGGCGAGCCCGGCCTGATCGCATTATCCGGTGCGCATTTTGGCGATGTCGGCATTGCCATAGACAACGGCAACCTGGAGGCGGCGGAGCGCAATGCACAGCGCTGGTCCAGCATTTTCCCTGGCCATTTCTATATTGAGATCCAGCGCGCCGGCCAGCCGAACATGGAAAACCAGGTACGGCAGGCAGTGCGGCTGGCGCAGAAGCTGGCGCTGCCCGTTGTGGCAACCCACCCTATCCAGTTCATCAGCAAGGATGACTATATCGCGCATGAAGCGCGCACCTGTATCGCCGAAGGCGAAATGCTGGCCAATGCGCGACGCGTCAAGCGTTTCAACGACCAGCAGTGCTTCAAGACGCAGGATGAAATGGCGGCACTGTTTGCCGATTTACCAGGGGCCTTGCAAAATGCGGTGGAGATCGCCAAACGCTGCAACCTGACGCTGGAACTCGGCAAACCGAAGCTGCCGGATTTCCCGACGCCGGACGGCATGACGATCGGCGACTATCTGGTGCATGAATCCAAGGTAGGCCTGGAAAAACGGCTGGTGCATCTGTATCCGAATGAAGAAAAGCGCGAACAGCAGCGTGAGCGTTATGAGGCGCGGCTGAAATTTGAAACCGACACCATTATCAAGATGGGCTTCCCCGGCTACTTCCTGATCGTGGCGGACTTTATCCAGTGGGCCAAGAACAATGGCGTGCCGGTAGGCCCGGGCCGCGGCTCAGGCGCAGGTTCGCTGGTCGCGTATTCGCTCAGCATTACCGATCTGGACCCGCTGGCCTATAACCTGCTGTTTGAACGTTTCCTGAACCCGGAACGGGTATCCATGCCCGACTTCGATATCGATTTTTGCCAGGAAGGCCGGGACAGGGTCATCCAGTACGTGAAGGACCGCTACGGCAAGGAAGCCGTGTCGCAGATTGCGACCTTCGGTACGATGGCGGCCAAGGGCGCGATCCGCGACGTCGGCCGCGTAATGGATTTTGGCTACAATTTCTGCGACGGCGTTTCCAAGCTGATCCCGTTCAAGCCGGGCAAGCCGGTGACGATTGCCGAGGCGATTATTGAAGAACCCTTGCTGGCCGAGCGGCAGGAAAACGAGGAAGAGGTCAAGCAGCTGCTGGACCTGGCGCAGCAGGTCGAAGGCATTACCCGCAATATCGGTATGCATGCGGGCGGCGTACTGATTGCGCCGGGCAAGCTGACTGACTTCTGCCCTCTGTACACGCAGGGCGGCGATTCAGGCGTGGTGTCGCAATACGACAAGGATGACGTGGAGGCCGTGGGCCTTGTGAAGTTCGACTTTTTGGGGTTGACCACGCTGACTATTCTGGACCGCGCGGTGAATTACATCAAGCGCCTGGACCCGTCCATGGCCCACTTCAATCTGGAGAGCCTGCCACTGAACGACCGGCCGTCTTATGAGCTGCTGACCAAGGCCAAAACGGTTGCGGTATTCCAGCTGGAAAGCCGCGGCATGCAAGGCATGCTGAAAGACGCGCGGCCGGATCGCTTTGAAGACATTATTGCGCTGGTGGCGCTGTATCGTCCGGGCCCGATGGACCTGATTCCTGATTTCTGCAAACGTAAGCACGGTGAGAAATTTGATTATCCCGATCCGCGTACCGAAGGCATTCTGTCCGAAACCTACGGCATCATGGTGTATCAGGAGCAGGTTATGCAGATGGCGCAGGTTGTCGGCGGCTACTCGCTGGGTGGCGCCGATCTGCTGCGCCGCGCGATGGGTAAGAAAAAAGCCGAAGAGATGGCCGAGCATCGCCAGATCTTCCGCGACGGCGCGGCCAAGGATGGGCTGAGCCAGCAAAAGGCCGACGAAATTTTCGATTTGATGGAAAAGTTCGCGGGCTATGGTTTTAATAAATCCCATGCCGCAGCGTATGCGCTGCTGTCGTACCACACCGCCTACCTGAAGGCGCATCACCCTGCCGCGTTCATGGCTGCCAACTTGTCGCTGGCGATGGACGATACCGACAAGATCAAGATCCTGGTCGAAGATTCCATCGACATCTGCAAACTGACCTTGCTGCCGCCAGATATCAACCAGTCCGAATACCGCTTCATCCCGGTAGGTGAGCCGGGCAAAAAAGCGATGCAGATACGCTATGGCCTGGGTGCCGTAAAAGGCTCCGGTCAGAACGCGATAGAAAGCATCGTCGCCGCTCGTATAGCGGACGGCCCATTTGTCAGCCTGTTTGATTTTGCCAAGCGCATCGACAAGCGCCAGGTCAACCGCCGCACGATAGAATCGCTGATACGCTCGGGCGCTTTTGACGGCTTCGGCGAAGACCGTGCAGTATTGCTGGCAACAGTGGGGCTGGCCATGGATGCCGCGGAGCAGGCCGACAAGGCGGCAAACCAGGTTAGCCTGTTTGGCGACGATGAAGACCTGATCCCGCCGCCGGAATATGTGAAGGCGACGCCATGGACCGACAAGAAGCGACTGACTGAAGAAAAGCTGGCGCTGGGTTTTTACCTGTCCGGCCATCTGTTTGATTCGTATGCACCTGAAGTACGCCAGTTCATCAAGACCACGCTGGCGAAGCTGGAGCCATCGCGCGACCTGCGCTTGATTGCCGGCATCATTTCCGGTATCCGCACGCAGATGACGCAGCGCGGCAAAATCCTGATCGTGACGCTGGATGACGGCACCGCCGTGGTGGACGTGACCGTCTACAGTGAAATACTGGATCAGTTCAAGAACCTGTTCAAGGAAGATGAATTCCTGGCCGTGCTGGGTAAAGTATCGGAAGACCGTTTCTCTGGCGGGCTGCGCATCTCCGCAGAGAAGGTCATGGATATCGGCCGCGCTCGCGTGCAGTTCTCGCAGGGGCTGCGGGTAACGCTGACGTCGGATGCCGACGTCAAGATGTTGCAGGAAACACTGAAGCCGTATCTGGATCAGGAAGGCTGCCCGGTGGTAGTACGCTATCAGAACAGCATGGCTTCTGCCGAACTGTATTTTGCCGATGGTTGGCGAGTCAACCCCGATGACGGCCTGCGGCAAACGCTATCGGACTGGCTGTCCCCTAAAAACGTACAGATCGAATATTCCTGACCCCATGAGCATACGCTATCCGGATTCAGGCAATGCGCAAGCCCTAGCAAGCACACGCGCTGTAACGTGGCGTGTCGGTTTGCCGCAACAGATACTGGCGGTATTGCCGTTCACGCTGTTTTTCCCGGTGGCCTGGATGTATGCGGGCGTCATCCTGTTCCTGTTCAGCCTGCTGCTGTCCGGTGGCTATGCTGAAAAAAAGGAGGCGATACTGGCCAGCCCCATGCTGACACCGGTGCTGGCGCTGAGTCTGGTGTCGTGCCTGGTGGGAATATTTTTGCCCAGGCCCGCCGGTGAGTTCTGGTCTGCGCTGGGCCATTATCAGACCTATCTGTTCCTGCTGCTTTTTGTGTGTGTTGGGGCGGGCGACTGGCAAAGAAAAGCGGTGACCTGGTTCCTGGCAGGCGCGGTGATTTCGGCCAGCTTGTTTTACCTGCATTTTCTGGGCCTTCTGCCGGCCACGACAATGACCAGGAGCTATGTGGTCTACCAAGGCAATAAATCCATCCTGCTGGGCATATTGCTGGCGGTGGCGTGCGGATGGATGCTGAACCGGCTGGCAACGGACGGTGAATACCGCTGGGCACGCTTGTTTGCATTTGCGTACATTGCCATTGCATTGCTGTTCCTCAGCCGGAGCCGCACTGCCAGCCTGATCATGGTAGTGCTGTGCGTGATGATACCGCTGAGCCGCATGAAATTTTCCTGGCGCAGCGTCGGTGTGCTGGCTGCC
>JAYSKH010000270.1:0-16288 GCA_043726505.1 Undibacterium sp.
TACCTGGGCATGGAACTGGCCGATATCGTCGAGGTTTCGGCCGTCACGCCGGGCGGCTTGCGGGTATTATTGTACCGTGCGCGTATGCGCCTGAGAGACTGCGTAGTACGCGGTTGGGGAGAATATCAATGACGGATGAACACACAGACATCAGCTGCGAGGATGCAACCAGGCTGGTCTCCGATAGCAGAGACAGCCCCATAGGCGACGAAGCGGCGGCGCATTTGCAGTTCCATGTGCAGCACTGCCCATATTGCTCGGTCGCATACAAGCAGTTTGATTCACTGTTTGCGCAACTTGGGCAGTTGCTGCATACCGGCAAGGCGGCGCCATAGTGCGCGGCGATGCACCATTGGCTACGCCAGTGCGGACAAAACCCTATGTCGCCGCGTCTTTCTTCAGCATTATCCTTGGCTTGTGCGGGCTAGGGCAGGCGTGGCGAATTGCGGTGCGCCTGTGGGATGTGCCGCCAGCCATAGGCGAAGGCATCCTGCTGACGGGAGGCTTGATCTGGGCAGGTTTGCTTGCCGCTTATATTGTGCAGTCTTGCCGCAATCCTGCAAGAGCCCTTCAGGAGTTCCGCCATCCTGTGCTGGGCGGTACGGCAGCATTGCTGGGTATTTCCACCCTGCTGATCGTGCTGGCGCTTGTCCCATATTCGCCAATGCTGGCATGGGTGCTTGCGGTGGCCGGTATTGCGTGGCACCTGATGTTTTCTTTATGGCACACAGGAACCTTGTGGCAAGGAGGGCGCCAGTCGCCGGATTCTGTACCTACGTTATACCTGCCCACAGTGGCGGGCAACTTCACCAGCGCGGCGGCATTGGGCGCCTTGGGTCAGCCGGATTTCGGCTGGTTGTTTCTGGGGGCTGGCGTGTTTTCGTGGCTGGCGCTGGAGCCGCTTATCTTCCAGCGCCTGTGGCATGGCGAGGGTTTGCCGGTGCAGCAGCGCGCTTTGTTGGGTATCCAGTTTGCGCCGCCTGCCGTGTGTGCAATGGCGTGGCTGCTGTTGTCGCCCGGTTCCAGCGATCACTGGCTACTGATGCTGTGAGGTTACGGCCTGTTCCAGCTGCTGCTAGGTTTACGGCTTAAACCCTGGCTCGGCATGCAGCCGTTTTCGTATTCCTATTGGTCTTACACCTTCGGGATTGCATCGACGACGGTTGTTTGCCTGAAGCTGGCGCTGGCGGGAGTGGGGGCGGCAAAAATTCTGGCAATTCCCATATTTGCAGGCGCCAATCTGGTGATCGGCGGCCTCTTTTTACGTACGGTGTTGATAGTCTGGCGCTGGAGCAGGGCAGCATGAATGAAAATCCTGGGGTAGAGCCCATTTGCGGATTCTACAGATTCGCCCCGAAATTGCCGGATGCAGCAGCGTGACAAATTAACGTAGAAAATCCACGCAAAACCGCACCGGCCCGACAAGTTGCACCTCGTGCGGTACTTGCGGCTCCACCACGCCATGTAACTCGGCGGATAATGTAATTTCCTCCACTGCCGGTTCCAGAATCCGGTACAGCAGTTTTCCTTCCAGTATCCGGATGCGGCCCCACACTGCTTCTGCCGTAGTGTGTCGGCGCTGCAATGCAGCGGGCACGCTGTGCTCATTGAACTCAGGGGTGCTTTTGTAATGCGCTACCGTATCGGGTAGTGTTTTCATGATGATCTCTCTTTTTAGGCAGCAAGCTGCCGTACTCCCTCACCTTGTTGTTCGCGGATGGAGGAGGGAAATCCATCTGCGGAATAAGTTGCATCTAATACGCATATTATGCCACAATTCATTTTAAGATGTATTTAAAATGAATATTTAAAATGGATTTCCAGGATGAATATTCAAGCCCGTCGACATTATCCGGCAAGCTGTATGCGGCACGCTGTCACTGTCCGGCGAAGCATCTTGTCAAATCATTTAACCTGTGAGGAACACCATGCAAACTGAAAAATTGAAATTGAATACGGCTGGGCAGACTGGGCATACTGGGCATACTGGGCAGACTGGGCAGACTGGGCAGATAGAAGCTGTGCTGAAGCAGCTTGATGGCGTCAGGGACGTGCTGATCATCGAGGGCCGGGATGAATGCAGCGTGCTGTTTGATGACAAGATTATCAATGTCGCACAGTTGCAGCAGGCTTTGAGTGACGCCGGGTATCCGAATGAAAAGGCGAAGCCTAAACACGGGCAGAATGGCGTTTGCTGCGGCTCCTGCGGCGGATAAATAAAATCGCAGAGCATTTAAAAACGGCAAGGTCATCATCGTCTTGCCGTTTTATTTTGTGCGGGACGGCTAAAGGCAGTCTGTGTCCGCGCGAAAAAATAAAAGATATTTCGTAACAACTGGATGTGACTAGCGACTTAACAGTATGAATTTCATCAATATGGAAATTCCAACCTATTTTGATGAAGGAGGTCGCCATGTCCACGTTTCCGCCGTAACGCGCTGCACGTGGGGCTCCATGCAGTTTGTGCCGGCTAAATAATTCGACGATAAGAGGGTTCCTTGGATAGCCAGAAAGATCAGCTTCAAACGCAGCGCCCATCCGGCGCTGAATCCGATGAAAAAATAGATGTGGCGCAAGTGCGGATTTTTCAACCCAGCCTGCAGATGTCGGCGGTGCTTGGTGAAATTCGACTGGCTGACAGGTTATTGAATGCGTGGGCCGACTGCTGCAACGATTATTTTTTCTGTGAATTCGAGGTCACGTTTGTTGACGGCCTTATTTTTCGGGGTGAGTACGAAGCCTGGCGGAAATCTCGCCGCTGGCCTTCGCTGGCGACCTACATAAAGACACACCTGGTCTCCTTGCTTGCAGGCCGCCAGGGTGGTTTTAAGCAAATGGACAGCCGTGATCAGGACCCTCGTTTTGCGAATCTGGAACTACCCGACATTTTTCTTCAACAGTACGCAATAGATCCGCTGTAGGAGCGCTCTCCCGCTCTCTCGCTGAATAAATTCATTACCAGCGCAGCTTATTTACACGCTGGCGGGGCGACTATTTTTTTAACTTGATAAAGAAAGCTATAAACATGAAAACCAACAATGGCATTGCCAAATATTTTATTCCGCTGTCCTTGTCACTGCTAAATCTATCCGCCGTCGCGCAAGTCGTGACGCCCCAGCCGGAACTCAAGGCGAGCGGCGCCGACATGGTGGATACCCTGAACGGTGTTTTCGGTGATCACCATGCACGGGCGATCCACGCCAAGGGAATAGTGCTGGAAGGCTCTTTCACACCCGCCGCCAGCGCTGCGGGCGCCAGCATGGCGCCGCATCTGCAAAAGAAGACAGTGCCCGTCATTGTCCGCTTTTCCAATTTTGCAGGCATCCCGGACATTCCTGATAATCATCCACTTGCGGCTCCCCGTGGCCTGGCTATACGCTTTAAACTCGCCGATGGCAGCACCACTGACCTGGTCACGCATTCCTTCAATGGTTTTCCTAGTGCCAATACGGATCAGTTCAGGGAGCTTTTGCAGGCACTTGCCGCTAGCGGGCCGACAGCGAGTAAACCCACGAAGCTGGACGCCTATCTGGCCGAACATCCTATCGCAAAGGCATTCTTGACGACGCCCAAGCCTGCACCAGTCAGTTATGCGTCGCTGCCGTATTATGGCGTGAACGCCTTCAAGTTTACCAATGCAAAAGGAAAATTCGTCTATGGCCGCTACAGGATTGTGCCGGTGGGTGATGCCGCTTACCTGACAGATGAGCAAGCGTCGAAAGCCGCGCCCGATTATCTGGCAACCGATATTGTCCAGCGAGTGCAGAAAAAACCTGCCCAATTTAAAGTGCTGTTGCAGATCGCCGGCAAGGATGACCATGTGGACGACCCTTCCGTCGCATGGCCGGAGGATCGTCGCCTGATGGAATTGGGAACCTTGTCTATCAACAAGGCCGTTGCAGACAGTGCGGCTGCACAGAAGGCTCTGGTCTTTATGCCAAACAGCCTTCCCAAGGGCATAGAGGTAGAAGACCAGATGGCCAATGCCAGATCCAGCGCCTACGCGGTTTCTTTCGGGCGCAGACAGTAAGGCTTCAAATATTGCGGTAACGGCCGGTTTTCGTTTAAAACAAGCTGATTCATACTAGAAGAACGGCAGGCTCATCGTTGATCCTGCCGTTTTTTATGGGCCAGCGCACGCGGATGCACCTTGCTTCTCTACTCGCTGACTATCACCTGGCCAAAAAAGCCGAACTGCAGGCTGGATGCGATGCGGTGGGCGACCTGGGCGAATTCGTCAGCGATTTCTTTGTCAAACAGGCGGTAAGCCGTTTCCTTGAACAGCTGCAGCCAGCGGCTGAAATGATCTGGCTCTACGCCATTGATCGCCATGTGCTTTCCATAAACGTTACCCTGGAATTCCTTGGTGCCCAGCATGACCGTGGACCAGAAATCCACCATGCGTTCCAGGTGCGGCGCCCAGTTGCCGCCGATTACCTTATTGAAAATGGGATGCAGGCCGTCGTCGGCGCGCACAGCATCGTAAAATTGATGCACCAGCATCGTGACGGATGCACGGTTAAGTTCCTGATGAGACATAGTGGATGTATTCAAGGTTGAGAAGATGAAGGGGATATGCTGTCAGGCGCTAGTGCCGGTATCCTCGCGATGCACCAGCAAGCGGCGACCAGCAGCGATGCCGTGACCAGTCCCATGCCGGTTGTCGACTGGTCATCCAGCAGATAGGCATTGCACAGACGCTGCGGCATATCCTGATACAGCATGCCGACGATGGCGGTCATTGAGCAAAAATTGCCAAGGAAAAAAACCTGGATGATCCAGTTCGCGCGTTTTAGCGAGCCGGGCAAGACGGCGCCCAGTGCGATCAGCGATACGAATTTTGAAAATTCTGCCATGGGCATGGTCAGGCATTCTTCCAGCGCCCTGGGTATCATCCAGTAGGCGCTGATAAACAGCAGCGCAAAAAGCCCGGCAACCCCGTTCTGGTCGTAGATGCGCAATCGGTTGAAAAAAGTCGCGCCGGATAAGACGGCAGCCTGCGCTAACAGCGCTCCACATAAAAACAGCAGCGGAAGCTGGGCCATCATGTGTAGCAGCATGGAGCGCTCCAGCTCTTGTCTCGTTACCAGCAATAGAGCGAGTAACGCATTGCCACACAGGCCCAGCACGACGGGATTATTGAGGTGGTTGAGGCGGCCCAGGCAGGCGTGCAGCATTTTCATAACGCAGCTCCCGTACCTGCTGCAGTAGGCCGGCCGTTTGCACTTTTCTGCGCAACTTGCGAATACATGGAGGACAGCGACAGCGCATAGGCCAGCGCTGCATCCGGCTGATCATAATCGAAAATACGCGACAGCCGGCCATCCGGCGTCAAGACATGGAAGGCAGCGTTATGCTGGAACTCTCCTAGCGGAGCGGGCACGACGACGATGCCAAAACTGTCCAGCAGCGACTTGCGCTGCATCGCGGTATCAACGCTGAATAACTGCCAGTCTTGCGGGTCAGCCTTCATGCGCCGGGCGTAGCTGCTCAGTTGTACTGGTCCGTCGCTTGCATCAAAGCTGATGCTCAGCAGGCGCAGCTGGTGCTGCAGGCCGCGCTGCTGCAGGCTTTGCTGCATCTGCTGGAACTCATTGCCGAGCACCGAGCAAATTGCATTGCAACGGGTATAAATGAAAGTGACGATGGAGACGCGGCCATCCCGATCCAGCGTGTGGTACAGGCCTTGTTTGCGGCCGTTCGCGTCGATCAATTCCGCATTCGGGACTTTGCGCGGATGCTCGGCGATACTCAGTCTGCGTGCCTCTTCGGTGCTGACCACGCGAAATTTATCCGTGCCATGGTAGATCGCAGCGGTTCCCAACACGAACAGCAGCAGCAAGGCAATCAGCGTAGGCGTGGCGTTTCTGCCCGCAGCCAGGCCGGCAGGAACGCCATCTTGATCAGGGCCGGAATGCGCAGCTACGTTGACCATTGAGTTTTTAGTCCTTGAGTTTGGCCAGCTCTTCATCGCCGTTCCAGGGTTGTGTACGGTCTTTGCTGCCGTCGCGCACGGTCTTGATTGTGTCGGCGCTGATTTTGTCCGCGCTGTTGCCGAAGTTGGAGCGTACGTAGGTCAGCACGGCGGCAATTTCGGCATCGTTCAGTTTGTCTTTAAAAGAGGGCATCGCGCCGTTATAAGCGGTGCCCTTGACAGTTAGCTTGCCGGTGATGCCGTGCAATACAATACTCGGTGTGACTGTTTCCTTGGCAAGCACCCATTCAGAGCCCGCCAGCGGCGGAAATACTCCGGGCAGGCCCGCGCCTGTCGCCTGATGGCAGGCAATGCACTGCGCAGCATAAATCTGCGCGCCATCTACCGCACCGCCGGGCTTGGCTCCCGGTTTTCCTATCAGCGTTGACATGGTCCGTGAATCTCCCAGCGATGCATCGTCGCTGGGATTGCTGAGCAGAATATAGCTGATCGACCAGATCACCAGTAAGGACACGGTTGCGATGATGAGGCGCGGCACGGGTCTGTTTTTTTCATGGGGATCGGGATTTTCCCTACGTTGCGCGCCATCCTTGAATGAATCCTGATTCATTTTTGTACTCCAGATTGTTGGTTTTTAGCGTTGTAGCAAGTGCAGTTTTTGTTCGACCTTTGCCCACTCGTCTGCGTCCGGCGGAGGCAGCTTGGTACGCGAGATCACCGGCCATTTCTCCGCCAGCTCAGCATTCAGCGGCGTAAATGCCTGCTGGTTGCCGGGCACGTCGCTTTCTTCAAATATCGCCAGCACCGGACACTCGGCAACGCACAGCGCGCAATCGATGCAGATGTCCGGCGCAATCGCCAGCATGTTGGGGCCTTCGCAAAATGCATCCACCGGGCAGACATCCACGCAATCGGTATATTTGCAGCGGATACAGCTTTCTGTTACTACATGAGTCATTGCCTTGCCTTATTTTCCTTGTGTACCCGATGTGCCAGCCTTGTCCGGCGTTGCAGGCACCGGGGGAGCTTCAATCGCCGGATAGGTATGGTCCAGCCCCTGCAGGTATTGCACCAGATCCAGCGCTTCAGGCCTGGCGACGACGATCTTGCCAGGAGGCGTGTAGCGGGGCGGCAAGTTCACGACGCGGTCGCCGGGTTCCGCCTCATTCTTGATGTCGAACATATACGGGTAGGACGGCATGATGCTGCCCGGCGTGTAGGCACGCGGCTGGAACAGGTGGCCCAGGTGCCAGTCTGCACTCGGCTGGCGCGCACCGATGTTGAACAGGTCGGGGCCGGTACGCATGGTGCCCAGCAGATGCGGATTGTCGTAGTAATAATCCGCGGCGACGGAGGCACGGCCCCAGCCGCGCTTGTCGTCCGGCGCTTGCGCCTTATCGCGCGGCTGCTGCGAGTGACAGTAGATGCAACCGTTCTTGATGTACTGCTCACGGCCGCGCAGCTGCGCCGAGGTATAGGGTTTCAATCCAGCCGCTGGCTTCAGGTGGTTCAGCTGCAAGTAGGGAACGACTACCAGGGTCGAGGTTGCCAGTGCCAGCGTCACCATTGCACCGGTCAGTAATTTGATTTCATTTTCCATTTGTTATGCTCCAGCCAGCACACTGGCCGTCGGTTTTGTATGAAGCAGTGCGGCACCTACGCGGCGTGGTCCGTAACGCAGGGCCATTGCAACGAAGTGGAAGGCAAACACCAGGTGTCCCAGTGTCATGATCGCGCCACCTACGGAACGGCTTTTCAGGTAGGGGATAGTCACGTTGACAGAGTCCATAAAGGGCTTGGACGCATCCAGCATTGCCATGCCTTGCAGCCATCCGCCTATGCTCAGGCCGATGAAGTAGATCGAGAAGCCTACAACCACCAGCCAGAAATGCGCGGCAATTAGCTTGGGGTAAGGCCATTCCCAGGACATGACGCGCGGCATCACGAAATAGATGGCGCCGAACATCACCATCGTAAAGAAGCCATACAGGCCGATGTGGGCATGGGCGACGGTAAAGTGGGTGAAGTGCGTCACCGTATTGACGGCGCGCAAGGCCTCCAGCGTGCCCTGCACCGAACTCAGTGTGTACATCATTCCCCCCAGCACGATGAAGCGCAGTGTGGGGGAGTAGATCAGCGTGGCAAACTTGGTGCGCATCGTCAGATGCTGGTTGACCGAGAAAGAGATTACCGGCACCAGCATCATCACGCTTTGCACGATGGACAGTGTGACCAGCCAGCCCGGCACGGGGCCGCCTATCAGATGATGGCCGCCGACCTGACCGTAAAAGAAGGCCAGCGTCCAGAAGCCCAGTAGCGACAAGTTGTAGGACTGCACAGGACGTCCGATGATCTTGGGCAGGAAGTAATAGACGGATGCCAGCGCCATTGGGGTATAGAACAGGCCCAGCACGTTATGACCGAACCACCAGTTCATCGTCGCCTGCTCGACACCAATGTGCAGGCCGGGAATATTCCCGATCAGGAACAGGATAGGAAACCAGAACAACGCCGCGCCCATGTACCAGATAGATACGTACAGGTGATCGACTTTTCTGTTTTGCAGTGTAAAGACCAGTGGCAGGCCGACCAGCGAGCCGCCGATGACGATCAGGATATCTACCTGCCACGGAATTTCCAGCCATTCCATGCCATCGTTCAGGCCCACGGCGATGCAGCCCAGGCCGGCGATCAGCCCGGCATTCCAGATCATTGCGCCCAATACGGCAAACCTGCCGCCCAGTAATTCAGTTTTCAGCAGGCGCGGCAACATCCAGATCGCGGTGCCCAGCGCAGCCATCGGCGCCCAGCCGTAGGCGACTGCATTCAGGTGGATCGTGCGCAGCCGGCCGAAGGTCAGCCAGGATTGCGAAGTCAGCCAGTCCGGCTCGTGCAGTTTGATGGAACTGGTCAACCCGGCCAGCGAGGCGACTACCAGCCACACGATGGCGCAGGACAGGAAGACAAAGGCAACGAAAGCGGTAGACCGGTCGGCTACCAGGCGCTGCTGCAACTCTTTCTGCAAGTTTGCCTTTTGGGCGGTGTCCAGCGTAAGCTGGCCTTCCGTGCCGGCCGTTTTTTGCAGGCCGGCCAGTTGTGCCGGGCTGGCGGAGGGTTCTTCTACACGGCCTATTTCACCTTCGGAGAAGATGATCTTGGCGGCGTCCACGTTGCTGTCGAACAAACGCTTTCGCAAAGACCAGATGAAGACGAACAGGCCGGTGATCGACAGGATGAACGACGATAAAAGTATGGTGACGGTATCCATGATTAGCCGTGGTAGGTGAGGGTGAACAAAGGGAGGGCGAACGTAATCAACAATGCAAGCTTGGCGACTTCCAGCGCAGCAAAGACCAGATGGTGGTGGCTGCCGTGCAGTTCTTGCCCGGCCAGCAACTGGTCTACCCGGCGGGAAAGCGGCGGCATCAGCGCAAACACCTGGATCAGCAATACCAGGGTGGCGAGGTAAAATGGCTTATAAGCATTCTGACTGGCACTGAACACGGAGAGCAGGATACCGGCACTCGCCAGTACTCCTTCGGCGATATGCATGCTGCGAAACATCTGCCGTCCGGCAGCGAGTGCCACTGCACGTGTCAGTTGCGGAGTTTTGAACTTGGCGGGTTGAGCGACGAAGGAAATGCCTATGATAATCCCGGCCCACAGAACGCCAACAAGATGGCTGGCTGTACTCAGAAACATATGCGACCCCCTATCAACCCTCCCGGCCATCAAGCCGGGGATTCAATAAATACGGAACATACACAACGAGGTAAAGCAGGAAGGCCGCCGACCAGCAGGCTACTGCTGATGCCAGCGCAAGATTTCTGTGGCCGATAGCGGGAATATTCGCACAAATCCGGGCCACTGTGCCGGCCTGAAGTAATAAATACATCGTAATCTCTCTAAAGTTGACTTTTAACAAGCGACCTGTGTGGCCGAGGGTAGTGCGGGTTGTCATGCCGAGGATCAAACCCGACATGGCTCCCACGGCCAGTACGTGGAATGCGGTGCTCGGCGCGCCTATGCCGAGCTCGGCCATGCCCAGCAGCAAGAAGCCGATGGCGATCCAGCCATATGAGACGTGCAGTATCCATAGCAAGGGCTGGCTTCCGGTTTTCCAGGATTTCCATCCCGACAGGCGCCAGGTCTGGGCTATTGCGGCGCACAATGCCAACGGTGCAGCAAGGTACGCATACACCGGCAGCACCCATGCGATGCTTGCCGCGGCAGCCAGGACCAGTGCGGCTTTATTCAGGCGGGGGTTGCTGACAGGGCAGGTCGCGGGAAGCGCATTGGCGGTAAAGCCGGGAACGACTCGTCCCGCCATCTCTATTTCAAGCATCGTAACCAGCAGGATGGCTGCCTGTACGCATACCGGAGCCGAGACATCCATATACGCAAGCCTTGCTGCATGAAAAGTGGCGTTTGCGAAGAACAGCAGCGCCAGCAAACCCAGTAACGGCAGATTGCGGGTATTGCCGGATCTTTTGATCACACCATACAGTGGCCAGGCCGCGCAGGGAATGAAAGCCAGATCGACCACAGCGGCTACCGGTTCCGGCAGCAGGGCCATCGCCAGCCTGCCTGCTACCCACAAGGCCGCCAGCAGCGCCAGCGGCCCGCCGCGCAACGTCCATAACCCCGTCCAGTTACGCGCCGCCGTCATCAGGAAGCCTATGATCACGGCCAGCGCAAAACCGAACACCATTTCATGCATGTGCCAGTTCAGGTCCAGCCTGGAGCTATCTCCAAGATGGCCCGTATAGCTGAGCAGCCACATTGGAATCGAGATTGCTGCGAAAGCTGCTGCCAGCAGATAAAAAGGGCGGAAACCCAGCCGCAGCAAAGGCATATTGTCCAGGCCCATCCTGCGTGGGGTGGGCTCCTGTATCTGCATCAGCGTGGAATTTTTCATCGCGGTCCGGAATTTAAATAACCTATATAATAAATACTACATTAAGATATGACTTAAATCAATATTTAAAATACAGCTTTAAACTGACTGGAACTGCAATGAGACTTACGGCCTTTACCGACTACACGCTACGCACGTTGATGTACCTGGCGATTAACCGTGACAAGCTGGCGACGGTGCACGACATCGCCGAGCTGCACGATATTTCGCAAAACCACCTGACCAAGGTTGTGCATCAGCTGGGATTGACTGGCGTCATAGAAACGGTGCGCGGCCGCAATGGCGGCTTCAGGCTGAACAAGGAGCCGGCAGACATCAACATCGGCGAAGTGGTGCGCAACAGCGAATCCGATTTCTTCATGGCGGAATGTTTCGACAAGGACCATGACAAATGCGTATACAGTCCTTTCTGCGCGCTGAAGGGAGTATTGGGCGATGCCACCAATGCTTATCTGGCCGTGCTGGACAAGGTAACGCTGGAGCAGCTTGCTCCCAGGGGCGGGCGCGGCAAGAAGGACCCTGACGCTGCGATCAAGATGCAGTTTCACCGCAAATCTTAAAAACCATGTGCTGATTTCTGCTGCATGATTCATTGGGAATAACCTTAGAGATTGCCCGGGAAATGGAGAATGCGCTTGTTACTCTTTTTTAATATGTATATTATGTGCATGTTTGTTGAGTTTGAAAGACAGACAGCCGGATAAATGAATTCAGGAATGCTGCGCGCGAGGCTTAATCTCTAAGCGCCATTTTTTTAATCTTAAACATGTATTTAAAATAGATATTAAAATGTGCAGCGAAGTTCACGGTAAAGATGACTAAACCCGTAATAAAGGAGCAAGGATATGGCAATTCTCAGATGGAGCACGCCTAAAGCGTTTAGCCTGCTGGCGCTTTGGCTGCTGTGCATGACCTACGAATGCAAGGTATGGGCCGCAGCGCGGAACTTCGAGATGAATATTGAAGACACGCGGATCACTCTGGTGGAAAAACAGCAGTATCACACCTTTGCTTTCGCAGGGCAGGTGCCCGGCCCGCTGTTTTATGTTGATGAAGGCGACGAAATTACCGTCAACGTCAATAATCTGACAGCGTTGCCACACACGGTGCACTGGCACGGCATGCTGCAAAAGGGAACCTGGCGTAACGACGGCGTGCCCGACGTCACCCAGGAGGGCATCAAGCCTGGCGAAAGCTATACCTATAAGTTCATTGCGGAACCTTCCGGCACGATGTGGTACCACTGCCACGTCAACGTTAATGAGCACGTCGCGTTGCGCGGCATGTGGGGACCTTTTATCGTGCGGCCTAAAAAACCTACCGCATTGGAAAAGACAGTCACCAAGGAGTTCATCATGATGCTGTCGGAGTGGGATTCCAAATATGCCGACAAGCCGGGTTTCGGTGGTTTGCCTGGGGAGCATTTCGATTATTTCACCATCAACGGCCGCTCTTATCCCGATAACCAGCCCATGCGCGTCAACAAGGGAGACGTAGTGCGCCTGCGCCTTATTGGTGCCGGGGATCTGGTGCATAGCATCCACCTGCACGGCCATGTAATGAAGATCGCTTTCAAGGATGGCTTCCCATTGGCCAACCCTATCTCCGCGGATACCGTATTGATCGGCCCCGGCGAACGCTACGACATGATCTTTACCGCCGACAATCCCGGCCGCTGGATGATCCATGACCACGTAGACAGCCACACGATGAATGGAGACCGGCCTATGGGCGGCATCATGAGCGTGCTGGAGTACAACGAGATCAAGCGTGACGACGCCTGGTATCCATGGAAAGACAAAAAATTCCAGTCCAACTTCTACTACGAAGACTCGCTGAAAAAAGGCCCCGGCATTTATACCAACGACGTAATGAAAGGCCAGCTGATTCAGTAGGCTCCGGACGTTCCCTTAAAGGATAAGCATGAAAACGAAAAAAATCGCCTTGGTGCTGGCGGGTGCGTTGCTGGGTGGCGCTGCGCTGACAGCGGCAGCTGCCAACGGCCAGGATATGTTGAAGCAGCAGTGCATTGCCTGCCACGCAGTTGCCAAACCTGACAAAGCGACGCTGGATAGGCTGTGGGAGCGCAAGGGGCCAGACCTGCATTATGCCGGCGACAAATTCAACCGTGAATGGCTGGTCGCCTGGCTGCAAAACCCCAGCACCATCCGCCCGGGCGGCGTGATGTTTGCAAAGCTCGCCAAGCCGTCTGCCGACAAGACGGCAGACCAGATTGATGCCGCACAGCTGGCGCCACATCCCAAGCTGTCGAAAGACGATGCCGCCGCAGTTGCCGACAGCCTGATGGCGCTGAAAGTGGACGGACTGGTGGAGAAGGGCGGATTTAAGAACGAACCCGTGAATGCGTCCTTTGCCTCGATGCTGTTTTCCAAGCTGCGCGGCTGCACCTCCTGCCACGCGGCCAAGCCGGGCACCGGTGGCCAGTCGGGGCCGGAGCTGTATAGCGCCGGCGAGCGTCTGCAGCCTGACTTTGTCGCGGCATTCATCAAGGATCCGCAAAAGTTTACGCCGCATGTCTGGATGCCAAAACTGGACCTGAACGAGGCCGACGTACAGAAGCTGACCGGCTATATCGCCACCATGAAACCCGGGGAGAAAAAATGATGCGCCATCCTGTAAAAAGCAGTCTGCTTGCGGGCGCACTGGGCATCTTCAGTCTCTGCGCACAGGCTGACGAGCAGCATGCGAATGCGATCAAGCTCTACAACACCTATTGCGTGCAATGCCATGGCGTCAACCGTGACGGCAATGGCGTCAACAGCAAGGAAATGTCCGTCAAGCCGCGTGACCACACGGACACCAAGGCAATGGGCGATACGCCGGATGAAACATTGTTCAAGGCGATCAAGGGCGGTGGCCTGGCAGTCAGCAAATCAGTTCTTATGCCGAAATGGGAGGGGGTGTTAAACGACGACGAAATCAAGGAAATGGTGGCGTATCTGCGCTTTGTCAGCAAAACCACCAGCAAATAAGTTTGGACTAGTCATTTTACAAACAGCTTATAAACAAATTATAAACAGGTAAGACAATGAAAAAAAAATCAGCTCTGACAGCAATATCTCTGGCAATTGCCTTGATGGCCGGCGGCGCCGTCCACGCGAAGACAGTCAAGATCAGTTTGACGGCAAAGGAAATCGATCTGCCCATCGACAACAAAGGCACGATGTACCGTACGTGGACGTTTGAAGGCCAGGTACCTGGTCCGGTAGTCCATGTGACCGAAGGCGACGTGGTGGAATTTACCTTGTTCAACGACAAGGCCAATAAGAATTCCCACTCCGTGGATTTCCACGCGGCACAGGTTGACGTGGTCAAGGATTTTGAGGCGGTGAAACCAGGTGAAAAAGGCAGCTACACCTTTACCGCCAACTACCCTGGCGTCTTCTTCTACCATTGCGGCGCGGATCCAATGATCCAGCACATCGCGCGCGGCATGTACGGCACGATTATTGTCGATCCCAAGGACAGCAAGGCAATGCCCAAGGCCGACCGTGAATATGTATTGATCCAGTCCGAACTGTATCCGAACCCGGACAACCAGGCAGACATGATGGCCAACAAGTGGACCAATGTGATGTTCAACGGCGGGATCTTCAAGTACGACCCGGTACACGATCCGGCCGCCACCCGCATGCTGCAGGCCAAGCCGGGCGAAAGGGTGAGGATCTACTTTATCAATGCCGGCGTCAACGAATGGTCTTCCTTCCATCCTATCGCCGGTATCTGGGACAAGGTCTACCCGAGCGGCAATCCAAAGAATGTGTTGAACGGCATGCAGAGTTATTCAGTCGGGCCTGGCGATGCCGCGACGTTTGACCTGATCTCTCCGGTGGAAGGCGCGAATGCAATTGTGTCCCACTCCATGCGTCAGGCATTGACCGGTGCGATCGCCATCATGCAATTCACCAAGGATGCCGATCCCACGATGGGCAAGGGCGACAACATTCTGATTCGCTAAGCCTTTTGTAGCCGTTATAAGCGCCATAACCGTCATAACCGTCCCGGATGCAGCCTGCATCCGGCTCCTGTCCGGGGCGGTATTTTATTTTTCATCTCCTGCGTGAACCTGCCATGACTGATCACCGATATAAACAACGCTTTTTCTCCGGCATCGTTGCCGTGGCGGTGCTGTCCTCCGCAGCGGGGTACGCGGGCAGCCGTTATTCTGGTCTCTTTTCTTCTCGTCTGGCGGCGACGCCGGCAGGGGCGCACCAGCATGAAATGCGGGTTGCAGCAACTGCAAAGCAGGGAATTGCTGAAGCTTATACCTGCCCGATGCATCCGGAGATCGTGCAAGACCATTCTGGAACTTGCCCCATTTGTGGCATGACGCTGGTGAAAATGCATCACGCGACAGACCATGCAGGCGATGCTGCGCCGCTGGTGTACATAGACGATGCGACGCAGCAGCGCATGGGCGTCCGGCTGGAAGCTGCGGCAGTCACGGAGATGCATAAGGAGATCAATGCCTTTGCTACCATCAGCCCGGACGAAAGCCGCACTGTTTCCGTCAACCCCAAGGTGGAAGGCTGGATTCGCCGTCTGCATGTGCAGGGCATAGGCCAGGCCGTGCGCAAAGGCCAGGTGCTGTATGAAATTTATTCGCCCGAATTGCAGCAGAGGCAAAGGGACTATGTTGACCTGCTCACCAGGCGCGAAGCGCTGCTGGGTAGCAGCATGGAACTGGTCGGGCCCAATTCGGCGATGCTGGGTAGCCTGGCGAAAGAGCGCTTCCGCGCCCGGGACCGCTTGCTGGCGGCGGACATTCCACTGGATGTTGTTGAAGAACTTGAAAAAAGCCGGCGTATTGCCGACGTGATACCGGTACGCGCCGCACAGGATGGCGTTGTGGCTAGCATCACCGCGCGCGAAGGAAGCTACGTCAACCCCATGCAGACAGTGCTTGTGTATACCGATAGCACGCGCGTATGGGCGGAGATCACGCTGTTCCCCGACCAGGTCAGCTGGCTGAAAAATGGCGACGTTGTCGTGTTAACGTCGGGGCTGGACAAAAATGTGCAGCTTAGGGCGAAAATTAATCTATCCAGTTTGCAGATTGATGCCTCGAACAGAGCCGCCAAACTCAGGCTGTCGCTGGAAAATAGCACGCAGGCCTTCCGGGCCGGTGCATATGCAGAAGCCGTGATTTTGTCTTCGGCGCGTAAAACCCTCAGCGTACCGCGAGACGCGCTGATCAGAACCGGACATGGCGACTTCCTGGTGGTTGGGCAAGGACAAGGGCACTTCCTTAATACGGTAGTGAAGACCGGCATTGAAGACAAGGAGCGCGTAGAAATTCTCGGAGGCCTGAAAGCGGGGCAGCAGGTCGCAGTCAATGCACAGTTTTTACTGGATGCCGCGGGTTCGCTGCAAGCGATGCAGCAGCGTCAGCGGCCTGCGCAGGCCACTGACGC
>JAYSKH010000271.1:0-1843 GCA_043726505.1 Undibacterium sp.
GAAGTGCTGCTGCAGGGCGGCATGCTGGTGTGGCTGTCTTTCTGGCTGACTGCCTATTTCTTTGAGCGTTATTCCGTCAAGCTGATCCTCGTCATTGGGCTGGCCGTGGGCGCCGGGGTATTGCTAACGGTCGTGAGTATCTTTAAAAAAGCCGGCCAGGACAGCGAAGTAGACGGCGAGCTGGTAGATGAAACCAGCGCACCGGCCTTATGGGCCAGGGTGCGCGAACTGGCGGCCAGGCTGAAGACCGATGCGCCGGGGCAGATCATCGCCGGTATCGACACCAATTTTTTTGTCACTGAAGCACCGCTGACAGTCAATGGCAAGACGCTGACAGGGCGTTCACTGTATGTCAGCATTCCGCTACTGCGGGTGCTGGACCAGCACGAGGCCGATGCGGTACTCACGCATGAGCTTGCGCATTTGCGTGGCGGCGATACTGCCAGCAGCGCGGCGCTGGGCCCCAAGCTGGTGCAGTACGACCAGAATTGCCGGGCCATGGCCAGCGGCGGCCTGACCATCGTCGTGTACCAGCTGATGAACCTGTACCGTTCCATCTTTGAGATCGCGCTGAAAAGCGATAGCCGCGAGCGCGAGTTCCTGGCAGACCGCATTGCTGCCAAGATTGTCTCCGGCAAGGCCATCGTGCAATCGCTGATCAAGATTGCTGCTTATGCGCGATACCGCTCGCAGATAGAACGCGGCCTGTTTGAGCAAAATCAGAAACACGGGGGCAGCCTGGGTATTGCCGGCTACGTCGCTTCCGGCCTTGCCCCCTACGCCACATCGCCGGAGTTCATCGATGAAATGAAAACCGCCCGCGTGCCGCACCCCTTTGATTCGCATCCCATGCTGGAAGACCGCATGCGCAATGTAGAGCACACGGTGGCAGAACAGGAGTACGGTAGCATCGTCACCAGCGAACCGCTGGCTACCTGGGCTGACGCCATTGCCACCGCGCCCGATATTGAACACAGGCTGTGGACTGCCTACGAAGAACAGTTTGCCGCCGCGCACGAGCATAGCCTGGCCTATCGCTATGAACCGGCGAATGAAGAAGAGCAGGCCATCGTGCTCAAGTACTTCCCCACCATCGCCTTTGACCTGAAAAACGAACAGCAAATCATCATCAGCTACGCAGGCATCACCGCGCCCGGCCAGGACGAAATTCCGTGGGATGCAGTGCACAAAACAAAATATGAAGACGGCATGGGCGGCGATGTGCTGACGATATCGCACCCCGAAAAAGGCTTCTTCGGCGCCAAGACCACCAAGATCAAGCTACCCGGCCTGGGCAAGCAGAAGGATAATTTCAAGGCTGCATTCGGGCATTACTGGCAACGGCATCAGGTGATGCGGCAAGGGTAGTGCAGGGCGGACGGCTTGATAAGCGCATTAAAGTTGCTTTGAGGAACCTAGAACTTTTTTCATCAAAACCGGTATAAACTGGGCGCAGGCTGTGTCTTCCTGATATCGGCCGTTCGCAAAAATAAAAGGAGAAAAGATGAATATGCAATCCAGCAAAGTTAGCCGTCTCGTAGGCCGTCTGTTAATGGCAGGCCTGACTGTCGCCCTGGTGTCCTGCGCCAATGGCGGTTTCATGAACAAAAGTTCTTCGGCCACGACCACCTTCAACGTTCCACTGAAAGGATCTTCCGAAGTGCCGCCCAATGACAGTACCGCAAGCGGCAATGCCAAGCTGGTGCTGGATAACGCCACAAAAGCATTGACGGTCAACGTGACAACGACCGGCATCACCGGCACGGCAGCGCACATTCACCAAGGCGCAGTTGGGGCAAATGGCGGCGTGATCATTCCTTTTGCCGAGTCGCCAGCCGGTAGT
>JAYSKH010000272.1:0-6827 GCA_043726505.1 Undibacterium sp.
CAACTGCAACTGCAACTGCAACTGCAACTGCAACTGCAACTGCAACGTCAAAAGCCGCAGTAACTAGATTCTTCATTTTCGAAAGAACCTGATTTTCTAAAGCTGAGTTGGTTTGGTGTGGGTGTTGGGGGTGCTGTTGACGTACCCCCGCTCGGGACGTGGCATTTTGTGCTCTGCCGAAAATGGATCAGAAATGGGTGTTGTCTGAGCCGAAGGCGAGTTTCGCCCATTTCCCATTTTTGGCAGTGCGCAAAATGTGATGACGCGAAGCGGCATCACCCTTAGGGCAAGTCTGCGGTCGCCTTCTTCTTACTTACTTCTTCTTGGCGAAGCAAGAAGAAGTAAGTAGCCGCCGGGCTACCCCCGGCCAGCAATCTAAAATCCCAAGCGATGGCCGCCCAAGAGCGCTACCCTCGATCACCTCAACGGCATCGGATAAGAAGCCACACTCACATTCCCTTCCTTATCCACAGCCTCTACACCAAAAAACACATTATCCTTCGATAGCTTCATCGTGTACTCGGTCACGTTACCGATATACAGCGCATGTTGCCAGTCTGCAGCGGTCGTATCGCGCCACACAATGCGGTAGCCGGCCAGGTCGGCTTCCTGGTTGGCCGCCCATACCAGGCGGGTATCGTTTTCCAGCTTGTCGGTGCGTACCTGTACCTTGGACGGTGCTGCCGGCGCCAGTGCCAGCGAAGCTAGGGCTGCTGCGTTGATGCGGGCAACTTGTGCGGTGTAGTTGAAGTCGACGTATTCCGGCAGGTCGCCTATCTTCACGCCGTTTTCTGTGCGCACGTCCTGGTGCTGATGGTTGAAGTCTTCTGCCGGCTCGGTGAAGCGCAGCGCGGCGTAGCCTTGTTCCAGGAAGGGCATGTGGTCGCCGCCGCGCAGGTAGCGGTCGGCGCGGTTGATGATAGTGACCTTGAAGCCGGGCACATAGCGTTCGCCCTGCTCCTTGACGTGGCGCGCCAGCTGGCGCGACAGCGAATCGTTTTCACCGCCGGTGGTGACCAGTGTGCGGATGTTGTCGGGCATTTCCTTGCGGACCGGTACGCCTTCGGCAAACAGGCGGACCTGTTTGTTATCCACATGGCCGGTGTCGGAATGCGAGCTGCCGATGATGTCGTTGGTGAACATGCCGGCGATGTTCAGGTTCTTTTCCCTGGCCTGCTGCGCAAAGTGGCCGGAGCCGTACAGGCCCTGCTCTTCGGCGGCTACCGCCATGAAAACGATGTTGGCGTCGAACTTGTACTTGGCCATCACGCAGGCCATTTCCATGACGGCGGCGGTGCCGGAAGCATCATCATTGGCGCCGGGAGCGAATGATGTCGAGTTCATGATGTCGGTGACGCGCGAATCATAGTGGCCGCTGACAACGTAATAACGGTCGCTGGCGCTATCGCCCTTCAGCGTCGCTACTACGTTGACGATCTCGGTCGGTTTGTCGATGCGCTTGTCGACCGGGTGGATGTGGCTGTCGAACTGCACATCCAGCTTGCCGGCGCCGCAGCTTTCCAGCTCGGCCTTGATCCAGCGCCGCGCTGCACCGATGCCGGTGGTGTCGGATGTGGCGTCCGACATCGTATGCCGGGTCTGGAAGCTGACCAGCTTGTTGATGGTGGCTTCGATGCGTTTGGCAGAAATCTCGGCGACGATTTTTTCAATCTCGGGTTTGCGGGCAGCGATCTTTTTTTCCACAGGGGTGTCGGCAGCATGGCTGGCGGTTGTGGATAACAACACAGAAAACAGGGCGGTGAGACGAACGGCAGGCTGGCGTGGAAATTTCAAGATGGCTACTCCCAGGGTGATGCGCCAGCTCTGCCGCAGAGGGCAGGCGGGACGCGCGGATTGAATTGCTCCGCAGCATTCTAGAGCTATTTTGATAAAAAATCTTTCAGCGGCATTTTGCCGATGAAAAAAAACAGATCAGGAAGCTAAGGGATAGGGATATTGAACGCAGTAGGGATCACGTCATGCCTGACAACCGGCAGCTGGCCACGGTTGCCATCAAAACTGCCGGCGCCCCACAGCCTTTCCCAGCCGGGCGGCCAGGCGAGCGGCTGGCCGCTGTACTCGGCCTGCTTCTGGCGCACGGCGATCACCGGCAGGTGCTGCGGTAATGATTGCAGCGGGTGTTTCTGCGTATCGCTACCCAGGCTGTACGCATAGTGCGGCAGCAGCGCTTCGCACACTGCTGCAAACCACGCGGTATGGTCTTCGTCGCGGCCCAGCGCCTGCGCCAGGCCTTGCGGATCAAACTTTGCCAGCGCGTGTACCAGTTCTTCGCTTGTCGCGCCGGGCGCGTCGCCCCAGCCCATCACCGGGTTGAAGTTATAGTCGGCGCCGGAGCCATACCAGCCTTCGCGCCAGGGGCGCTGCATCCAGTCGCGTGGGCCGGTGAACAGCTGCCAGCGCCAGTGCAGGCCGGAAGGCTTGGGCCAGCTGTACAGATACAGTTTCTGATAGCCCGCCTTGTGCAACTCCCTGACCATGGCCATCAGCCGCGCATGCGGCATGCGCTCCGGCGGTTCGCGCCGGAACAGGATGGCTTCGCCGTCGGCATGCTGGATCTCGTCGGTGGACAGGTTCAGGTCCAGCGTGCGCGATTCATTGCCAAAGCGTGCTGCCACCCAGCCCGTCAGCAGATTGACCGCCGTCAGCACGCCATAACCGCGATGGCGATGAAAGATGACAGTGCCTGGAGCAATCGGTTTCATGGGATGGGGCTAAGAAAAGAATGGGCAAGGAAGGAGATAAATTTCCGCTGTAGTGTAATGCAAATTTGCGCGGTAAACCAAGACCGGAAAGTAACAGGCGGGGTAATAAGTTGTCCAGGCTTGCCAAAGTAGTAAGGACACCAGGTCTGCATCAGCCCTTCCAACTTTGCGCAGCGCCCGGCGCACGTTACAATGTCCGCTACCTCAACTGCATATCTTCCATCATGACCCTGCGCTTCATTGCCACCGGCGGCACTTTCGACAAACACTATGATGAACTGAACGGCAAGCTGAGCTTTGGTGAAAGCCACCTGCCTGCAGTGCTGGCGAGAGCCCGCATTACCGTACCGGTAGAGCTGGAAGTGCCGGAGCTGATGGATTCGCTGGACATGACGGATGTACACCGCCAGAACATCCTGCAGTCGTGCAGGCAGGCGCCGGAAAAAGCCATCGTTATCATCCACGGCACTGATACCATGCGCGAAACCGGTGAAGTGCTGGGCGCTGCCGCGCTGGACAAGGTCATCGTGCTGACCGGTGCAATGATTCCCTATGAGATCGCCAATTCGGACGCGCTGTTCAACTTGGGGTTTGCCGCCGCTGCTGCGCAGTTGCTGGCGCCCGGCGTCTATGTGGCGATGAATGGCCAGGTATTTGCATGGGATAACGTGCAAAAGAACCGTTCCGCAGGCGTGTTTGTCACCAATTAACCCATCCGGCCCCTCCATGAAACTGCTCATCTCTTGTTTGTTCTTCCTGTTTGCCGCTTGCAGCCATGCGGCGGAGCCCCGTTTTGACGGCGTCTATTTTTATCAGGGCGAAGAGGTGCTGAAGGAAAAAGAGGTGAATTTTCAGGATTTCGCCCGTTTTACCCGCAATGTGCAGTCGGCGGTATGGAAGGCCCTGAAAAAGGTCAAGATGCCGCAAAGTTCCGGCTATATCGTCGTGGCGGTGCGCGCAGACCAAAAAATTGCCGCGTGGCTGGACATGGAGCCGGCGCTGCATGAATATTACGATGCGGCGGTGACCGATGCGGTCAGCAAGTTGCGGCCTTTCGGCGTGGCCGACGGCATCGTCGTGTTTGCAATGAAGATGGCGGTAGATACGCCCAAATTCACGGCAAAGGCCAAGCCTGACGTCAAGGACTGGAAAGACGCGCAGAAGGCCGCGGCTGACCCGACCGATATCGAAGCCATCGTCCAGGCGGCATGGCCGGAGTAGTCGAAATAAGTGCCCCGCCTGCTTTCAGGGACGCCCGCGACGAAGACTTTGAAAGCCTGCTGGCGCTGCGCATCGCCGCCATGCGGCCCAGCCTGGAGCGCGTAGGCAGGTTTGATCCGCAGCGTGCACGAGAACGGCTGCGCGAGACATATGATGCCGCTGCGACCCGTGTCATTGTTACCGACGGTAAAGACGCAGGCTTTGTCGCCGTCAGGCCGCTGCCGGCGGAATCCAGCCCCGGCCTGCTGCTCGACCATCTGTACCTGCACCCGGACTGGCAAGGCAAAGGCCTTGGCATGTGGGCGCTGCGCCAGGTGTTTGCCGAGGCAGATAAAGCCGGCCTGCCGCTGCATGTAGGTGCGCTGCGCGGCAGCGATGCCAACAACTTTTACCTTAAGCACGGCTTCGTGCACAGCAGTGACAGTGAGTGGGATATTTACTATATCCGCCCTTATCTGCCCGCTGTCAGCGCTTGAACCGGAGTTTGAGCCCGATATTTGCGCCGTTTTCGCTCATTAATTTTCATCAGGTGATTCAGCATGACCATGCCAAACTTATCCACAACCGACACCAGCCTGCCCATTCAGCCCGGCATCCTGCAATCCGTACCGCCGCATGGCCGTTATCTCAGCTTTACACTGAAGTCCGCCGATGAACTGCATGCCGCGCTGGCTGCGCTGCATGCGCTTGCCGATGGTGAACGCGTGGTCGTAGGCTTCGGCCATACGCTGGTTGCCGCAATGGGCATAGACATTCCCGGCCTGCGCGACTTTACCGGCATAGACGGCAGCCGCGTGCGCCTGCCCGCGACGCCGGCTGCATTATGGTGCTGGCTGCGTGAAGAGGAAAGAACTGACCTGGTGCACCAGACGCGCCGCTTGCTGCGCGCGCTGCTGCCAGCCTTTGAGCTGCAGCATACGGTAGAGGCTTTCCGTTCCGGTAGCGGCCACGACCTGACTGGGTATGAAGACGGTACCGAGAACCCCAAGGGTGAAGAGGCGGTGGAAGCGGCTTTTGTGCAGGGCCAGGGCGCCGGCCTCGATGGCTCCAGCTTTGCCGCGGTCCAGCAGTGGCAGCATCAGTTTGAAAAGTTTGAAGCGATGGAAGAACTGGCGCAAGACCACATGATGGGACGCCGCCGCAGCGACAACGAAGAACTGGATGATGCGCCAGTATCAGCACACGTCAAGCGCACCGCGCAGGAAAGTTTTGATCCTGAAGCCTTTGTGCTGCGCCGCTCTATGCCCTGGGCAGACATGCTGCACGCGGGCTTGAATTTTATCGCGTTCGGCAAATCCTTTTACGCATTTGAAGCGCAGTTGCGCCGCATGAGCGGCGCCGAAGACAAGCATACCGATGCACTGTTCACGATTTCCAAACCGGTCAACGGCAGCTACTTCTGGTGTCCGCCGATGCTGGACGGCAAGCTGGACCTGCGGCTGCTAAAGCTGGTTGCCTGATTCGCCGGCTGTCTGATTCGTTTGTCTTCAGCTTTGCTGCGAGGCATCCTGCGCCTCTCTTGATTTTTTCAGCAGTTCCTGAAAGCCTTCCAGCGGCAGGGGTTTGCTGAACAGGTAGCCCTGGAAGGCGTGGCAGTCGTGCTCAATCAGAAAACTGCGCTGCGCCAGCGTTTCGACGCCTTCTGCAATCACATTCAGACCAAGGTTGACGCCCAGTGAAATGATGGCGCGCACAATGGTGGCATCGTTTTCATCATCGCTGATGTCACGCACAAAAGAGCGGTCTATCTTCAGCTGGTTCAGCGGCAGGCGCTGCAGATAGGCCAGCGATGAATAACCGGTGCCGAAATCGTCCATCGAAAAGGCAATGCCCAGCCCGCGTAGTTCGTGCATCTTGGCGGTGGTGCTGTCCACATTGTCCAGGATCGTGCTTTCGGTCAGTTCGATTTTCAGTCTGGTCGGGTTGATCGCCGTACGTAGCAGCATGCTGCGCAGTTTTTCAACAAAATCAACCTGCTGGAACTGCTTGGCGCTGACGTTGACGGCCAGCGTCAGATCACGCGTATCTTCCTTTGCTTCCCATTTTTTCAATTGCGCGCACGCGGTTTCCAGTACCCAGTTACCGATGGGCACGATCAGCCCGGTTTCTTCGGCTAGCGGGATGAACTCCGCTGGAGAGATGAAGCCCCGGTCCGGATGTATCCAGCGCAGCAGCGCTTCAGCGCCTATCAGCTGGCCGTCCGCATTCACCTGCACCTGGTAATACAGCTTGAACTGGTTTTGCGCCAGCGCGACCCGCAGGTTCGATTCCAGCATCATACGCACTACCAGCACGGCCTGCATTGCCGGATCAAAGAAACGCACTGCATCCCTGCCGGACGTCTTGGCCTCGTACATTGCGGTGTCGGCGCGCTTGAACAGGTCCTTGACGGTGATGTCGCCGCCATGGAACAGGCACACGCCTATGCTGCTGGAACCGTGATGCTCGAAGTCCATGATGTGGTAGGGCTCGGACAGCAACATGCGTATCTTGTTGGCGATCCGGTCGGCTTGCTGCACGGCCTCGTCGCGCACGATGCTCAGCTCTTCCAGCACGACGACGAATTCATCGCCGCCCAGCCGCGCCACGGTATCGCTGTCGCGCACGCAGGTTTGCAAACGGCTTGCCGTTTCCACCAGCAGCAGATCGCCGGCGTCATGGCCGCGCGTGTCGTTGAGTGTCTTGAAATTGTCCAGGTCGATGAACAGGATGGCGCTGTGGTTCTCGCTACGCTTGCTCAGCGAGATCAGATGCTGCAGCCTGTCCATCAGCAGGCGCCGGTTCGGCAGCTGCTGATGGACAGGCTGCAGCATCTGATCTCGCTGAGCAAGCGTAGCGAGAACCACAGCGCCATCCTGTTCATCGACCTGGACAATTTCAAGA
>JAYSKH010000273.1:0-4715 GCA_043726505.1 Undibacterium sp.
CAGGCTCTCGAAAAGTATGTCAGAGGCGAGCCGGTGCCGCTGGCCAGCCTCAGCCTGGAGTTGCCGGTGCAGGCTGCCGCCATGTTCATCCGTTCGCGCAATACAGCTTTGCCCTGGGTGGAGCGGGAGACTTTGCGCCGTGGTGCTGCGCGGACAGACCTGTTCCACAGCGTTATCAGCAGTGCCTTACAGCAGTGGCCGGCATGAGCGCGCCCATCGCCCGCCGTAATCGCCGCGATCTGGCCCGCCGCGCCGTCATGATGCTTGCCCTGTGGCTGGGCTTCTGGTTACTGGCCCTGGGTCTGGTAGCTGGCCTGTTCTGGATACCTTTTGCGCAAAGCCATTACGGCGATTCGCTGGAGGTGTCCGGAATCCTGGCCGGTTTTGCCGGCCTGACGTTGGCCTACGCATTGCGCCCCAGAGGCTGGTTCAAGCGCGAGAAAAAGGAGCTGCCCACATGGCTGGATCGCTCGCAGGCGGAACCCTTGTATGCGCTGGTGGAGCGCATTGGCGCCAAAGCCGGTTTCCAGGCCCATGTTGATATTCACCTCATGGGCGCTGCCAGCGCCTACATCAGCGCACAGCGAAACTGGCGTGGCGGCATCAAATCTTTGCGCGTGGGCCTGGGCCTGCCCTTGTTTGCCTGGTTGTCGGAAGAAGAACTCAGCTCGGTCATTGCGCACGAGTTCGGCCACTTCGCGGGCGGTGACTTGTCGCTAGGGCCGTGGGTATACCGGACCCGTGCCTCCATAGGTGCCACCATTGCCGATCTGGATGAGTCGATGTTTTTTCTGGATGCGCTGTTCCGCTTGTACGGCCACTGGTTCCTGAAGTTATCCAGTTCGGTGTCCCGCGCGCAGGAATTTTCTGCCGATGCGCTGGCCGCCCGTTATTTTGGCGCGGATGCCACCCGCTCTGCATTGGAAAAAGTTCACCTGATTGATCCCGCCTGGTCGGCCTACCTTGATTATGAACTGGGGCCTGCCATCATGCGCGGCGCGCGCGTTCCCATCTTTGAGGGCTTTCGCCGCTTTTGCCTGCCCGGCATCAAGCGTTCGCTGGTACAGAGCGCAATAGAAAAAGCCGAACGGCGTCCGACTGCCATCTATGATACTCACCCTTCACTGGAAGAGCGTGTCGCTGCATTGAAACCGGGCGCCAAGCCCGTGTATCCGCCACCCAGGCAATGCGTGCATTTGCTGGGCGGCGAACAGCCCACGGAAAACGCGTGGTATATCAATTACAAACCCGAAGAGTTGCGCACCGTCGCCTGGGATGAATACGGCACTGACATTCTGAAACCACGCATGCTGCAACGGTTTACCGATAGCTGGATGGACCCGGCAAAACTGCCCCTGACGGAGCTGATACAGTTTGCCGAAGATCCGGACAGTCTGTGGGAAAGGTTGCGGCCGGACGGCGTCAGCTTCCTGTCGCCCGCGGGGAAACGGAAGCACGTGCTGGATGTGCTGGAAGACTGGATTACCGTCAGTCTTTTTCACCGTGGGTTTGTTCCTGTCGTACATCCCGGCCGCGAACTGGAACTGCGGCGCGAATCAGTGAGTGCAGTTCCGTCTGAGTTATTGCATATGGCCAGAGAGGGTCTGTTGCGTCCGTCTGCACTGGCCAAGTTTGAGCCGCTTCCATAGACCTGCGCAACAGAAGGGTAGGCGTTGAAAACAGGCGATGCAACCCTGGGGCCCGTGGGTACCGGGTTGCGAGGGTATTGTATCGAAGTTGCAACATAATTAATCCGTGCACGGTTTTGCCAATTGCGTAAAATGTAGGCGCAGATCAACAGAAGCGGACAAGAACCCGGCTTCTGGCTCGGTTTGTGAGTACGTAATAAATACATAATAAATACATAATAAATACGTAATGAATACGTAGTGAACACGCAAGGCGATGGCGACGAAGCGGGCGAGGGTATCCTTCACAGCAGTTGAGGCGCCTGCCTTGCAGATACCCGCATTTTTGCCCCTGCCAACATGATCGCCGAAAAAACACAGCAAACAGCCAATACTGCGCGCGGCTCCAGCCTTGCAGGAAAAGCATACTGGGCCATGGTGCGCCGTGTCGCGCTGTCGGCGGCCATCATCGACGTCGGCTATATCATCCTGTTTTCCATACTCGGGTCAGTGCCACTGACGCTGGTCAATTTTGTCAGTATCGCCCTGTATGCCGGCGCCTACGTGCTGATAGGCCGCAAGCGCAATGTGGCGGCGCTGGGGTTGATCTGGTTCGAAGTCATGGCGCATGCCGCATTCGGCTCACTATTGATAGGCTGGGATAGCGGCTTCCACTATTATCTGTTGCTGTTCATTCCCGCCATCGTCATCGCCAATACGCGTGGGTATGCGGTGCCCATGGTCGTTGCGCTGCTGGCGTATTACCTGGGCCTGAAAAGCCTGTGCGACCATCTCGGCCCGCTGGCACCGCTGCCTGGCAAGGGCATAGAAGTCGTATTGTGGATACACATCGTGCTGGTGTTCGGCATGTTTGCATCGATTGCTGCGTTCTACCGCAAGACCATCGTCATCGCCGAGTTGCGGCTGTTCAAGCAGGCTACGTCGGATGCGCTGACCGGACTGCATAACCGCAGCCGCTTTCACACGCTGTCCAGCCATGAGTTGTTGCGCTCGCAGCGGTCCAGGGAGCCGGTCACTGTGCTGCTGTGCGACGTCGATCATTTCAAGCGTGTCAATGATCAGTATGGCCATGAAGCCGGCGACAAGGTGCTGGTCCATGTGACAAAGATATTGTCTGCAAACCTGCGCGAATGCGATGTGCTTGCACGTTGGGGCGGCGAAGAATTCCTCGCGCTGATGCCCAATTGCCAGCTGGATACGGCCGCAACGGTGGCAGAACGCATCCGTGCCGCGATAGAAAGCGCATCACTGGAACTGGGCGACGTATCCATCAAAGTGACAGTGTCGCAGGGCGTGTCAGAAGTAAAGAGTAGCGACGACCTGCAGGCAGCAATCGCCCGCGCCGACGCCGCGCTGTACCGTAGCAAGAACGCAGGCCGCAACCAGGTGTGCGCCGCCTGATCTGCTGATTGTCTAAAAAGGCCCGCATGCTTCGCAGGCCTTCGGCTTTCTTATCTTAATTGCCAACCTCAATTGCCAACGTTAATTGGCAACGTTACTCGCCAACGTTAAGAGTAGACCTTGCCGAAATATTCGGCGATGGCGTCGTCTGCCTGCAGTTTTGCGCTGGCCAGCGGCTCTGGTCCAAAGGCTGTACCCTGCACGGTAAAAAACGTCAGATCATGTAAGCCTATCGTTGCCAGTATCGCCCTCAGGTAAGGCTCCAGGAAATCCGGATGGCGGCTGCGTTCGCCCATGCTGTGCCCGCCCGAGGCGGCGGCAATAAACACCGGCCTGTCGGCCAGTAGCCCAAATTTTCCTTCCGCCGTGGCGTTGAACGTGCGTTTGATGCGCACCACATGGTCTATCCATGCCTTCAGCACGGAAGGCACAGTGAAGTTGTGCATGGGCGTGCCGATGACAACGTAGTCCGCGTTTTCCAGTTCCACAATCAGCTGTTCCGACATGCCGAGTGAACCTGTGTTCAGTTCCTCACCGGAGATGCTGCGCATGCCACCCAGTGCTGCGGCATAGTTGCCGTCCACATGCGGCAGCTGGTCTGCCCACAGATCGCGTGAAATGATGTTCGCGTGAGGATTTTTTTCCAGCAACTGCGCCAACACGCGCTGGGACAGCAAATAGCTTTCTGCGCTTTTGCCGCGCGGGCTGCAAGTGATATGTAATATGTTCATTTGAGTATGGTGCCGTTGTTAAGAGGCCCTTATTGGGCCAGTAGTTTGTGAAAGCGCATTGCGCCAAACAGCAGACCCTGCCGGAAATAAAAACGCTGGGCCAGTGCATTGGATACCGCGGTATCCAGCGCCAGCCGCTTGCAGCCTGTCTGTTCTGCCATTGTGTTCAGTGCGTCCAGCAGTTGCGCACCCCAGCGCTGGCCACGCGCATTTTCCGCAGTAACAAGATCGTCGACATAGAGAAACTTGCCATATACGAGGTTTTCCTGCAGACGGTATCCGGCCAGCGCGACGACCTGTTCGCCTTCCCACGCCGCCAGAATGCGGTAATTCTGTGTGCGCATGCGTGCCACGCGCTGCAGGAAATCCGCTTCATTTTCCAGATGCGGCCTGAGTTCTTTCATTACGGCATAGCAGGCACGCAACTCCGTTTCACTTTCCGCATCGCGCAATGCACTGTCTGCGCTGGCCACAGTGCCGGCGATCTCTTCCTCTTTCTTCATACGGATGATCCTTTCGATGGGGTAGGGGACCAGACCATGATAGGGATTTGATGCCATAATCAGAAGAACCAAGAAATGATATATCGACTAGTCCATGAAACAGCCAAAACAGGCAAAGACGCAAGATTTCCTGACGCTGAACCCGGCGGCGGCAGAACCGGTGTACCGGCAGATCTATGCGCGCTTTCGCGCTGCGATCACTGACGGCCTGCTGAAACCGGACGACCGCATTCCCGCCGTCCGCGCGCTGGCTGATGAGCTGGGCCTGGCGCGGGGAACGGTGGAAGCCGCCTACGCACTGCTGGCGGCTGAAGGGTATGTGGAAACGCGTGGCCAGGCGGGTACCTTCGTCACACAAGGCCTGGAACTGAGAGCGCCGGCAGCGCCCGCGTCTTTGCAGCCCGCCCCCGCTGCAGCCGGCAGCGGCTTCC
>JAYSKH010000274.1:0-10880 GCA_043726505.1 Undibacterium sp.
CACAGTTCTTCGTAGTTGCCGGTGCTCTGGTCCAGTTGCAGGCCGCCGGAGCGTATCCGGGCCAGGTCCAGCAGCTGGTCCACCATCTGCGCCATGCGGCGCGCGCTGGACTCTATGCGGCCGGCGGTCACTTTCACTTTGGGATGGTCGGTCATCATCGGCAGCAGCATGGCGCCGTTCATGACAACAGACAAAGGCGTGCGCAGATCATGCCCCAGCACTGCCGTAAACATTTCATTCAGATGCAAGGAATGGCGCAGTTCCTCCAGCTGGCTGGACAGCAGCTTCCTCTGCTGGTACAACTCGACAAACACATTGACCTTGCTGATCAGCGCCCTGCCGTCTATGGGTTTGAACAGAAAGTCTACTGCGCCTGCCTCATATCCCCGGAAGCTGTAGCTGGGTTCGCGTGTGGCGGCAGTCAGGAAAATCAGCGGAATGGAACGCGTGCGTTCGCTGCCGCGTATCAGTTCAGCCAGTTCAAAGCCGTCCATATTGGGCATCTGCACATCGATCAGCGCAAGGGCCACCTCCTTTACCAGCAGGAGTTCCAGCGCCTCTGCGCCGGACGAAGCTTTCAGGATCACGATATCGGGGCGAGACAGCAGCGCTTCCACTGCGGTCAAATTTTGCTGGGTATCGTCTACAACCAGGATGGGGATGGGAGCAGTCACTTGTCGGTCTTCGTTATGTTATCTTTATTTACCAGGCGGCCAAGGGCTGCCGCTATTTCTGCCAGGCTCATGATACGGTCAGCGCCGGCCAGCGCAATCGCCGCAGCGGGCATGGTAGGCGATGCAGCCTGTTTCGGGTCCTGCACCCAGGCCAGCCCGCCACGCGCCCTGACCTCTTTCAGGCCTGCTGCGCCGTCCACACTTGCGCCCGTCAGTATAATGGCCAGCATGTTCTGCCGGTAGGCATAGGCCGCGGAATCCATTAAAAAATCAATGGCGGGGCGTGAATAATTGCCCGGTGCATCCATCGACAAAGAAAAAGTCAGATCGGGCTCGATCAGCATGTGGTAGTTGGGCGCCGCAAAATAGACGGTGCCGGCCTGCACAGGTTCCTTGTCTTCCACTTCCTTGATGCGCAATGCGCAACGTGACTGGTACAGCTCCGGCAGCAGGCTACTTCTGTCCGGCGGCATGTGCAGCACAATCGCCACCGCATAATTGCAATGCTGCGGCAAGGACTGCAATAATATGCTCAGCGCTTCTACGCCTCCTGCGGAAGCCCCGATTGCGATCAGCTGTATGTTGTCCGCTATTTGGGCAACCATATCTTTTCCCGTACCGTCCACCATCTCAACGCTTCCTCAACGCGTTCTCAACGCTTTTTCAACATACTAGGCGCCCTACAGGCGCTGGTAGATTTTTTCATGCCGTGCAAACTCGCTGAAGTTACCTGCCTGCGTATTGAAGCGCAGGCTTTCTTTCATACCCAGGCCCAGGAAGCCGCGATTAACCAGCGCTTCATGAAACAACGTTGTCGCCCTGTCCTGCAGTTCACGGTTGAAATAGATCAGCACGTTACGGCACGAAACAAGATGGACTTCAGAAAACACGCTGTCGGTAGCGAGGCTATGGTCAGCAAATATCAGTTGCTGGCGCAGGCGGCGGTCGAATATCGCGCCGTTATAGGCAGCCGTGTAATAATCAGACAGCGACCTAGTGCCGCCGGCCAGCCGGTAACTGGCGCTGAACTGCGCCACCCTGTCGGCCGCATAGATGCCGGCTTCGGCAATTTTTAATGCTTCCGGATTGATATCGGTACCGTAGACCATCGTGCGCTCAAGCAGACCCTCTTCTTCCAACAGGATAGCCAGCGACCAGACCTCTTCGCCGCTACTGCACCCCGCCACCCATATCTTGATCGACGGGTAGGTTTTTAGCACCGGCACGACCTGCTCGCGCAAGGCCTTGAAATATTCCGGATCGCGAAACATCTCACTGACCTGAACGGTAAAAAAAGGCAGCATCTGCGCAAACACCGCAGGCTCATGCAGGACTTTTTCCTGCAGCTGCGACAGGTTCCTGCAGCCGAAGCGCTGCATCGCCTGGCCCATGCGCCGGCGCAGCGAAGCAACGGAGTAATTCCTGAAATCATGCTGATAGCGCAGCAAGATCCCTTCCAGCAGCAGTTTCAGCTCTATATCAAATACCTGGTCTGACTCTGCTTCCAAACTCTGCTCCACGATCCGCCATGATGGGCTTTTTCCGTTTTATTTTTCCGCGCTTCCGGCATTGCATCAATGCAGCCTCGCTGGCATAAACCGGGGATACTGCAATGAATGCTGCAACAAAATTTGCGATGAGCATTGCAGCACCGGCTTAAAGTAAATCAGGTAATTTTAGACAGGTCCGCCAGCAGCTGCTGTATCTGCACCACGTCATACGGCTTGGGCAACACGCGGCTTTTGAACTTGAGATGCTGCACCATCTGCGCGCCATAACCCGATGCGAACACAACCTGGATATCCGGCTGCTTTACCAGCAGCTGCTTTGCCAGCTCTATGCCGGACATGCCGGGCAGGCTGACATCGGTCAGCAATACGTCAAAGGGCTGTTGCGCCAGCACCAGCGCCTGTTCGGCATCGCCCGCACCTTGCGGCAACTGGCCTAGTAATTCGAGCATGTCGCACAGCATGTCTTTCAGGTTCAGATTGTCTTCCACTACCAGTATGCGCAAACCTGTGCCTGCGGCATCCTCAGAAGAATTCGCGTCGGGTTGGCCGATACCGGCGTCATTGTGATCAAAATGCATGATGTGCTGAGCTGATTATTGAGACAAATGAATAAGAAATTGCATATCAAAATGAGTGTATGAAATGAGTGCAAGAAATGTGTGCAAGAAATGCGTGTAAGTATACCCTGCATTGGACCGGCTCTTATAGGTATGCCTATATCCACCTGCTACACACCTACTACACCTGCGCTAACGCATGACAGACCTCTGCCGACGCATGATAAGGGGTGCCATCTGATTCTGCCAGCAGCCACTTGCCCACCAGAATGTAGGATGAGGACTACAAAAACTCAGGTAATGAGGGATTTTGAAAATAGAAGTTTCGCCAAACATACAGCGTCAAAAAAATAAATTTTGAGGTAACACTTTAACTTGTCCGCTTAAGCCGATGATTTGAAATGACCACCTCGCAACTACTGCGCAACTACTACATTAAGCACGTATTTTTTTGCTTTTTTTAGCAACACCGTACTTCAATTTTGAGCTATCTTGATTTTAAAGGAGGGACTCAAAATGCGTAGAATTCCCAACAAGTATCGCTGCTTCAAGTATTTTTTTCTCTCGATCCTCGGGCTGGCGCTGATTAATTTCCTGCGAGTGTCGCAGGCGTCCGTATGCAATTACACGGGCTTGTGCCGCGAGGAATTGCCGCAGTGGCTGTGGCCCCTGTCCATCATCGTCGTTGCATTCGGCGTGTGCATGTTCCTGTATCAGGCCTATCGCGATCTGCACAAACAGGATTACCTGTTCGAGTCAGACTGGCGTTAGTACACCTTACGCCACACCAAAGGGGGCTTACTTCGCCTTACCCTTGTCCAGCCGCCGTGCATTGCCAACGGCGCGTCTGTGCACAGGGGAAAATCCCTTCCCTATGATGTCCAATGCGGCCGACTGCAGTTGGCTGACACTGCCGTAGGCGTTGCCTGCCGGGTTAAGCCATGCGCTCATCATACCTAGCGCGATTTGCTGTTGCGACTGCATTGCCTGCGCAGCCATCGCCATCCAAGATTCGTTGAATGCCGCCACTTTCTCGGCACCCATCAGCTGGAATTCCTTTGCATCTTTCTTGCCGGGCTGGTGACCGGCAAGCGCCATGCGGGTCAGTCTATGCGCCATTACTTGTGGCACGGCAAACATCAATTCAGAAGACTGCTGCATTAGCCGGCTGGTCTTGCGCTGCGTGGATTTATTCATATCGAATCCCGTATCTGGGTAGCTGCCAAGGCCCTGTATGACTGTACGACACAAGGCCTGAGTCTTTTTACACAACACGCCGCTGCCCTGTGAAGCCGTGAATGGCACGCAAACAGGGCAACGGCAAAAAAACTTTAGTGTGATACCGGTGCGACCATATCGGCATCCCGCAGATCATCGTAATTATGATCAGAGATGTATTTGGCCGCAAACGCATGCGCCTCTTCCAGTGCCTCTTTTTCTGTGCCGGAGGTACCGGCATCATAGATATTTTCCTTGTCGGGAGAGCCTTCTATCTGGTGCCGCACGTGGCCTGTGTAGGTGCCGTCGGCTTGCCTCGTGGCATACACACTAAAGATATTGCGGCGGTCTTGCGGAATGTAGTTAGCCATGGCGGACTCCGATGAAGGTTAACAGGCGTGGATGAACGCGCTTGAATGGGTTGCCGGACATAGTCCGGGGAAGTTTGCTTATATTAAACTTGTCGTCAGGGCGGACATATAGGATGCCTGCCCCGACATGTGTAGGAGCCGGCCGTCTGCCAGTGAAACCTTGGCAGCGATCCTTACCGGTCAAGCCCGCGCTCGCTGGGCTGCCGGCGCACGTTTTGCGGATGTCTTCACCTTAGCAGACTTGGCAGACGCCGCTGATTTTCGTACCGCCGTTTTCGCGGGAGCAGCAGGCTTTTTTGTTTTGGCGGAACCGGCTGCCGCGTGTATGGACACCGGTTTCACCGGCGCACGGGGTTCGGTTTTTTCTACCTTTGAAGCGGTTTTCGAATTGGGTTTTCCGCCCAGGCTTTGCTTAAGCAACGCCATCAAGTCGATGACCTTGGCGCTGGACGGCTGTTCGAGTTCCGGTTCGGGCTCAGTGATGGTCTTGGTCTGCCTTGCCTTGATCTTTTTCTTCACCAGCGCCAGTACGTCTTCGCGGTAGGTGTCGTGGTACTGCTGCGGCTGCCACTTCTCCGTCATGCCCTCCACCAGCGACAGCGCCATCTGCACCTCCTTGTCGCTGATGCCGGTGGTCTTCAGGCTCTTTGCGGGAACATCCAGCTCTCCGGCGTCGCGTATTTCATCGTCATACCTGAGGGTGTTCAGCACGATCATGTCGTCCATGCATACCAGCGCGGCCAGATGCTGCTTGGTGCGTATGACGACCTGGGCAATGCCGACCTTGCCGGCGCGCCGCAAAGTCTCGCGCAGCAGCGCGTAGACCTTGTCGCCGCCGCGGCCCGGCGTCAGGTAGTACGGATGATCGTAATAGGTCAGCGGCACGTCTGTGGCATCGACAAAGGCAAGTATGTCTATCGTCTGCGTCGCCTCTACGTTGGCGCGTTTCAGGTCCTCATCGGACAGCACGACATATTCGTTGTCCTTGTATTCGTAGCCCTTGACGATATCATCCCACTTCACTTCCTTGCCGCTGTGCTTGTTATAGCGGCGAAAACCGATGGGCGCGAAATCCCGCTTGTCCAGCATCGTCAAGTCCAGATCGTGCTCCTTGACGGCTGAAAATAATTCCACCGGAATATGCACCAGCCCAAAGCTGATCGCGCCTTTCCATAGTGCCCGCTGCATATGAACTCCTTGATCTGCTTGCCTTGCAATGCCTTTGTAATGCGTGCGCACGCTTACCGCCAGCCTGTTGCTTGCTCATTTTTGCTTATTGCTTGCTTATTGCTTGCTTATTACTTATTTACGGCCGCTTTCAGGCTCTCCGCCATTTGCAAATGATGTTCCAGCGCCGGCAGCGTCTTTTGTGCAAAGGCTTTGACGTCTGCATCTTTCGCACTCAATGATGCCTTGCGGAACAGCGCAACGGCTTCCTTGTGCGCGGCCACGCCTATTTCATCTGCATACAGCTGATCAAATTGAGCGCCATCCAGCACATTCAGTTTCGCCATCAGCGCCTGCTGTTTCATGCTCGGCTCATCCGGCACATTGACGCCCTTGCTGCTGGCAAGTTGTTTCAATTCATCAGCCACCTTGGTATGGTCCACCACCATGCCTGCAGCAAAGGTTTTTACCGCCTGTGACGCAGCCTTACCGGAAGCAGTTTTGCTGGCAAGTATCTCTGTGGTGCCGGCCTGTGCCGCGTTCATCAAAAATTCTTTGTCGATACGGCTCAATTGTCCTTGCGTCTCTTTTGAAGCGGCATGCGCATGCGACACCGCAGCCACTGTACCAACAAATGCGAGCCCTGCAGCCGCCACCATGAACATTGATTTACGGGAAGGTTTTGTCGAAAAAAGTGGGCTTACCAAAGAATTGAAACTCATGAGATTTCTCCTTTACCTAAATAGAAATAGATCAGGAATCCATGTTAACCATCCTTCCGCCGGATGACTGTAGGATGCCCGTAAGAACAGGCATCGCACAGATGTAGGAAAAGAAGAAGCGCTTACTGAAGGAGGACTAATAGGGGTACTAACCGCGTATTAATATTATTTAGGCCGCGGAGGTTTCAAGCCTTCGTCCGGCTCTGCCAGATGCCCTGCTCTGATGCCCACCACCGCATTGGCAACGGCCCTGGCAACATTGCGCACTTCTTCCTGCATGTCCACATCCAGATCCAGCACCTCGTGGCTTTTGGCATAGGATTCGTAGTAACCGATAAACCGGTCCAACCGCGCCATCTTGCCGGCTTCGATCAGGCCCATCCAGTCCAGCCAGTCTGACAGGCCACGGCGCACGCCTTCAATGCCGGCGACGTCGCCATGCACTACCAGACCGTAGGCGCGGCCGGCCAGATGTTTGGGATACGGCCATCCCTGCAGTTCCAGGTCCTTGGCTTTTTTTGCATCCTTGCCGTCGGTTGTTGTTGGATCAGGATTGCCGCCGTCGGCGCATACCAAGCGATCTATCATCTGCTTCAGCACCCCGGGCGCCTGATACCAGTAGACCGGTGTCATGATGATGACGGCGTGAGCCGACACCCATTTTTCATAAATTTCCGCCATCCAGTCGTTGGTCTGGCGCTGCCCATGATTGGGGTAGCAACTGCATGGCCAGTGGCATAGCGGCATCGCCGTGGACACACAGCCTTTGCATGGATAGATATGCCTGTCGTACGCGGAAATAAGCTCGCTCAGATCCAGCACGTCAGCCTGCATGCCGGCCTCCTCCAGCACTTCCACCGCAAGCCTGGTCATGCGAAAAGTTTTGGATATCTCCCCGGGGCAGCTGCCGTCATTGCGTGCCGACCCACAGATCAGCAGCACCCTGGAAGGGGTCGCCGGATTTTTTTGCGTTGCTTCTGCAGCAATCAGCCTGTCGCGCGTGGCGCGCCACTCCACCGACATGTCGTAATCGGGATCGGCAAATTCCGGCCCGGCCTTTTCGGTAATCGGCGCCTTGTGGCTGTTGATATAATTGTCCCACGCGACCTGCTCGATTCTTCCGATTTCCGCCTTCACTGACTCGAAGGACGGGTCGATAAAAGAACGCCTGAATTCCAGATGGAACTCATCCCTTTCCAGTTTTGCCGGTGCCTGGCCTTTGCGCGGTTCTGTCATTTGATCTCCCGTGTGCCGGCAGAAATCCGGCTTGTTGAATATGGTGGCTTGTGGAATATGCGCGGTAGCAATACAGCGCCCCAATGCAGCATTGCAGCGAAGAAGATGGCGGTCTGTGCGATATCACACCGGGACACAAAGGGGTTATAAAAGCCACCACTTCTAGGTCCGAGGCAGTCTTCGATGGCATTGGTCGTTCTGTGCAATAATCATTTTCCAAAGCAACAGCTCAGCTTGCCCAATTCAATTCATATTTCAAACAAAAACAGGAGACTCAACATGCGTGTACTCGTCGTCGGCGCCGGTGCGGTAGGTGGATATTTTGGTGGCAGAATGCTGGCTGCAGGAAGAGACGTTACCTTCCTGGTGCGGCCGCAGCGCGCGGCGCTGCTGGCAAAGAACGGACTCGTCATCAAGAGCCCGGTAGGCGACCTCGCTCTGACTACGCCGCCGACCGTACTGCGCGAACAACTGCAGCCGGTCTACGACCTGATCATCCTCAGTTGCAAGGCCTATGACCTGGATGATGCGATCAATTCATTTGCGCCAGCGATGGCTGAGCACACGCTGATCCTGCCGCTGCTAAACGGCATGCGGCACCTGGATACGCTGGAACAGCGTTTCGGCAAGGAGCGCGTACTGGGCGGCCAGTGCGCCATCTCCTCCACCGTCAATGCTGACGGCGCCATCCTGCATTTCGCGCCGACGCATACACTGACTTTCGGCGCGCGCGATGGCATTTCAACCGAGCGCGTCAAAGCGGCGCTGGCTGTGATGTCCGATACGGGATTCGATCCCGTGCTCAGTGAAAACATCCTGCAGTCGATGTGGGAAAAATGGGTGCTGCTGGCTTCGCTGGCAGCAAGCACCAGCCTGATGCGCAGCGCCATCGGCGACATCATGGAAGCGCCCGGCGGCGAGCAGTTTGTGCTGGCGGTACTCGATGAATGCCGCAGCATTGCGACTGCTGCAGGTTATCCACCCTCAGCTCCTTTCCTGGACTATATCAACAAGCTGCTGACCACCAAGGGCTCGCCGCTAACGGCATCGATGTTCCGCGACGTAGAAAACCGCGCCCGTGTGGAAGCAGACCAGATCCTCGGCAACCTGATAGAGCGCGGGCAAAAACTGGGCTTTCAGGAACCCGGCCTGCCACTGCTGCGCATCGCTTACATTCACCTGAAAGCCTACGAAGCCAAAAACAAGCGCACAGCGGCCTAAACGCCAAATGCAAAATTGAAGTTTAAATAAAATTAATAAAACGAAAACAGTAAGGCGGCGCCTGCAATATTTTGCTTATATCTTTATGCAAAATAGTAATGACAGAAATTGCGGCGCCGCCACCTTTTATGCGCAATGAAAACCGAAAAAGTCGCCTGGCGATCGCCGAACAATTTTTTAGGGCAAAGCAACGGGTTTGGCATAAGCCTTTGAAATAATTGATATTATTTACGCGAAACCGCTTTTTTCTATCCAAAAAGTCCGCATGCAGCATCACCACACAATCGCTGGATAAGTGCAGACCTGTTGCTGCCACTAGCGCATTTTCATCAGCTTTTTTCGTCTATTTCAAACTTTCATTTCGTTACTGCTTAAATATTAGGCAATCCCAACTTGTTATTTTGCGTAGCAGCATGTAGAGTAAGGGGTTGATTTCCCGCATTTCCCACCCTGCTTCAGGCGGCCTGCATAAATCGCAGCCTCGCGCTTTACACGTCATGCTCTCGCATGCTGCACCGCGCCTGGCTGCCGGCTTATCTGGCTTCCGGCATTACTTTTTTGATATCTATGGCTTTAATCGTCCACAAATACGGCGGTACTTCGATGGGTTCGACAGAACGTATCAAGAATGTCGCCAAGCGCGTTGCCAAATGGCATGACGCCGGTCACCAGATAGTCGTGGTGCCGTCAGCCATGTCCGGCGAAACCAATCGCATCATCGGTCTGGCCAAGGAAATCATGGCCCAGCCCGACCCTCGTGAACTGGACATGATTGCCTCTACCGGCGAACAGGTATCGGTAGGCTTGCTATCGATGGCGCTACAAGCGATTGGCAAGCAGGCTGTGTCCTATGCCGGCTGGCAAGTCGCGATCAAAACCGACTCTGCTTTCACCAAAGCCCGCATCGCATCGATTGACGATGCCAAGGTGCGCGCCGACCTGGACGCAGGCAAGATCGTCGTCATCACCGGCTTCCAGGGTGTGGATGAAAACGGCAATATCACCACGCTGGGCCGTGGCGGCTCCGACACGTCCGCAGTGGCTGTTGCTGCAGCGCTGAAGGCGCAGGAATGCCTGATCTATACCGACGTGGATGGCGTCTACACGACTGATCCGCGCGTCGTCTCCGATGCCCGTCGCCTGAAGACAGTGACATTTGAAGAAATGCTGGAAATGGCGTCGCTGGGCTCCAAAGTGCTGCAGATACGCTCGGTGGAATTTGCCGGCAACTATCGCATGCCGACCCGCGTACTATCGTCGCTGACTGACCCTATGATACCGCTGGAAGAAGAAGCTAACTCCGGCACCCTGATTTCGTTCGAGGAAGATACAAACATGGAACAAGCTACCATCACCGGCATCGCGTTTAACCGTGATGAAGCAAAGATTACCGTTTTCGGCGTACCGGACAAACCAGGCATCGCCTACCAGATCCTCGGCCCCATCGCCGACGCCAACATCGAAGTGGACATGATCATCCAGAACCAGTCGGTAGACGGCAAAACCGACTTCACGTTCACCGTACCGCGCGGCGAATACACGAAGGCAATGCAGGTACTGGAAGCCAGCGTCAAGGAACATATCAGCACCGGCAATATCATCGGCGACCCCAAGGTATCGAAAGTCTCCGTCGTTGGCGTAGGCATGCGCAGCCACGTCGGCATCGCATCGCAGATGTTCCGCACACTAGCAGACGAAAGCGTCAATATCCAGATGATTTCCACGTCGGAAATCAAGATTTCAGTATTGATTGACGAAAAATACATGGAATTGGCCGTACGCTCGCTGCACAAGGCTTTCGGCCTGGAATCAGCGTAATAGTCGACGCAACATCACTGCAACATCGTCCCCGGCCACAGCATGCTTGGCTGGGAAGCAAAAAGCATAATATTGGCGGCAGTTACTGTTGACCAAAGCCGCGCAAGCGGCTATTATCTCGGTTCTCGATTGCGACGAAGGTAACAACGCCGCAAAAGAACAGTGTGGAGATTTGGCCGAGTGGTCGAAGGCACTTCCCTGCTAAGGAAGCATATGGGCTTAAACCTGTATCGAGGGTTCGAATCCCTCAGTCTCCGCCAGTAATATCAAAAGCCGCTTAATTGTTAAAATTAAGCGGCTTTTCCTTTTGGCGGGTGCGGAGACTAGCAAGCCATCAGTATGGCTTGCGGTGGGATTCGAAGGGAATCGCTTGCAAGCGATTCCG
>JAYSKH010000275.1:0-7906 GCA_043726505.1 Undibacterium sp.
GGCGGGCCTGCCGAAGCGGCCGCTGGCTGGAAGCGCCATGATGATACCGAACATGGCCGCGATACCGGTACCCAGCGCCGACATCGCCAGTGTTTCGAACGACGCAAGCAGCACTTTCTGCAGCAGCGGCGTGGTAGTATTGATCGGCGCAAACTCGCCGAAAAACTTCCATGTCGTGCCCATCGCTTCGGCAGAAAACAAAGCACCCCAGTCTATGCCCAGGCTGACAAAACTGGCAATCGTCAGTGCCAGGATGCCGGCCAGCGCCAGCAGTGCAGGAAGCCCGATGACGGGCGGCGCCTTGGGTAGCAAGTTGTTGTTCATTCCAGCCCCTTCCTGAACAGCTTGCTGACCACGTCTGCCGCAGCTACCAGCAATACGAAGACGATCAGCATCGTGCAGACTTCGCTGCCGGCCAGCATCTTGATGGATTCATCCATGCGCTGCCCGAGACCGCCGGCACCGACATACCCCATGACGACGGAGCCGCGTATCGCGCATTCCCAGCGGTAGATCGTGTAGGACATCAGTTCCGTCGCCGCGCTGGGCAGCGTGCCGTAGAAAAATGCCGCCAGCCGGCCGCTGCCGTTGCGCAGCAAGGTGTCGGTAGCGTGGCTGTCGCTGGATTCCAGGATTTCTGCATATACCTTGCCGAGCATGCCGCAGTAGGTCAGCGCAATGGCTAGCACGGCGGCGGCCGGCCCCAGGCCGAAGATACGGACAAAGATCAGCGCCCACACCAGTTCCGGCACGCTGCGTAGCAGCACCAGCAGCCAGCGCACTGCCTGGCGCAGCAGCCATGCCGGTGCGCTCATGCGGCCGCTGCCCAGCCGAGATATGGATAAATGCTCGTTGACGATCAGTGTCAGCGGAATCGCGCCCAGCATTGCCAGCACCATGCCGGCAGTGGCCATGGCAATGGTCTGCCATGTCGCTTCCAGCACCAGCAGCAGAAAGTCGGCCGAATGCGCCGGTGGGAAAAATGCCGACAGGAAGCGCCAGGTGGAACTCAGGCTTTGCTGGTCGAGCAATTCCCAGGGTTTGAATTCGGTCATGACCAGTGCCGGCCACAGAATAATCAGCGCCAGCACGGTCGTGGTGATGCGTCCGCGCCACGCGGGATCTCGCATGGGGGCAGCGGTTGCCAGGCCTAAGCCAGTACCGGCGTTGATTTTAGAAGCAGCGGGGATCATCGATCGCACAGTTTTCATCCGGCAGCCCTAACGCGGCCTCGGCAGCAGCGTTCGCAGCGGCCTCGCTGCCGTCACCGATAGCGGTATTGCTGTACAGCGCCGCAATCATGTCATCCGTGACGGTATGCGCGTCAAACATGATCTTGCCGTCGCGCAGGCCGATGATGCGCGGGAAATGCGCGCGCGCCAGTTCCACTTGGTGCAGGCTGCAGATCAGGCTGGCGTTACGCGTGCTGGCTTCTTCCTGCAGGCTACGCAGCGTTTGCAGTGCCAGCGTAGGGTCCAGCGCGGACAAGGGTTCGTCCACCAGCAGCAGTTTGGCGTCCGATAAGATCAGCCTGGCCAAGCCGCAGCGCTGGCGTTCGCCACCAGACAGCCGGTCCACCCTTGAATACAGCTTGTGCTGCAACTGGAAGCGGCCCAGCGCCTCCCATGCTGCGGTAGGGTCAACCGGTTTGATCAGATTGCGCACCGCGCGCGCCAGCGACCATGCTGGCAAGCTGCCGGCCAGCACTGCGGTGACGACGCGCTGCCGTGGCGGCAGCGGCGGCGTTTGCGGTGCCAGGAACAGGCTGCGCCGCAGCACGTGCCGCGCATGGTGGCTGAGTGCCCACGGCTGTTGGCCGGCCAGCTGGTAGTCGCCCTGTTCCGGCCTGTAAGCGCATGCCAGCGTATGCAGCAGCGTGGTTTTACCCGCGCCTGAAGGGCCGATCAGCGCAATTTGTTCGCCTTGCTCGACCTGCAGCGACACGCCGCCGAGAGCCCAGCCTGCGGCTGGGCTGCCCGATGACGGATGTCTTACATGTACGTCCTGCAGTTTCAGCATTACTTCAGCAAGCCCGCATTCTGCGCTGCGCCCTCAATCGACTTGTAGTTGTCTGCCTTGGTCGTGATGAAACGCGCCGTGCGTTGCAGATCCAGGATTTCCTTGTCCTTAGGATCGGCCGGGTTCAGCGACAGGAAGGCATCCGTGATCTTCTTGCGCAGTTCGGCTGGCATATCTGCGCGCACTGACCAGTTGTAGTCGAAATAACCTGGCGTTGTGTAGAACACGTGCACCTGCTTGGTGTCCACCTTGTTTTCGCCAACCAGTTTTTCCCACACGGAGATATTCAGCGCACCTGCATCCACCTTGCCGCCGGCAACTGCGGCTACGGTTGCGTCATGCGCGCCGGAGAAGGCGATGCGTTTCATGTCGGTGTCTGGGTTGATCTTGGCGGCCAGCAGGTAGTAGCGCGGCATCAGATGGCCGGACGTTGACGATTCGGAGCCGAAGGTAAAGGTCTTGCCTTTCAGGTCTTCCAGCTTGGTGATCGCTGGGCTGGTGGTGATGAATACGGATTTGAATTTTTCATCTTCTTCGCGCTGCACCAGTGGGATTACCTGGTCCTTGCTGCGCACTTTTGCCTGGATAAAGGTGAAGCCGCCAAACCAGACCATGTCCAGCTTGTGGTTGATCAGGCCTTCTACCGACGCTGCATAGTCGGTTACCGGCGTAAATTCCACTTTCATGCCCAGTTTCTTTTCCAGATAAGCGCCCAGCGGCTTGAATTTGCGCTGCAGTTCCGTCGGTGCTTCGTCAGGGATGGCGGAAACGCGCAACACCTGCTGCGCCAGGCTGGAGCCTGCCGCCAGCATCATGGAAGCGGCAAATACGGAGCCGAGGACTTGTCTTCTGGAAAATGTAGGCATGGTTGAACTTTCTATAATAAATGACCGGGGTTGGCGAGAGTCTGACGTGAATACGAACGATCGATTATGATAATCAGGAATTGTAATAATTGTGTGTAATTCCGAACAGAGCAGGGTGCCAGCATGATAGACCATTAGCACCTGTTTCGAGCAGCTTTCAGGACTTTTTTGGCCTCACCGGCACCTGTTTGCTGCTCTCGATTGCCTTAGCGAGCACCAAAGACTCCAAAGGCGAACCACCAGCATAGGCGACAATAAGATGCGAGACGACCTGCAAAGCCAATTCATACAGCTATACCGCGAAGATGCCGACGAACTGACTACCCGCCTGCGCATAGAGCTCAGTAACAGCCTGCTGGCGCCGCAAGCCAGCCTTTCTCCCAAATATTTCTACGACACGCTGGGCTCACGCCTGTTCCAGGCGATCTGCGCGCTGCCCGAATATTACCCGACCCGTACCGAGGCGGCCATCTTTGCGCAATACCGGTCCGAGATGGCGCAGTCGGTGGGTATCGGCAGCACGATGATAGACCTGGGCGCCGGTGACTGCGCCAAGGCCGCTTCGCTGTTCGATGTGCTGCAGCCGCAACAGTATGTGCCGGTAGACATTTCCGTGGATTTTGTCCGCAGTGCGGTGGAAAGCCTGCAGCATACGCACCCGCGTATCGACATGCTGGGCGTAGGCATGGATTTTTCCGCGCGGCTGGACCTGCCTGAAGAAGTCAGGCGCGACAAACGCCTGTTTTTTTACCCGGGCTCATCCATCGGCAACTTCACATTGCGCGAGGCGATTGCCTTCCTGCGCAGGATGAAGCTTGCTTGCGGCGACGACGGCGGCGTGCTGATAGGGGTGGATCTGGTCAAGGACAAGGCCGTACTGGAGCCAGCCTATGACGATGCGCTGGGGCTGACGTCTGCGTTCAACCTGAACATCCTCAACAATATCAACCGCCTGCTGGCCGCCGATTTTGAACTGAAGGACTGGCAGCACCGCGCCTTCTTCCATCATGAGAAGCAGCGCATAGAAATGTACCTGGAAGCCAGGCATGATCTGAGCGTGCACTGGCAGGGCAAGCAGCGCGACTTTGTGCGCGGCGAACGTATCCATACCGAAAATAGCTATAAATACACACCGGAGAGCTTTACCGGTGCGCTGAATGAGGCCGGTTTTGCGCATACCCGCATGTGGACTGATGAGAGGGGCTGGTTCGCCGTTTTCCATGCGACTCCTTAAGCTGTTGCGCAGACATCGAAAGATTGTAAAATAAACCACGAAACGCGCCTGCTTTGTGGCATGATGGTCGATATCTTCCTATCGACCATCAACCACATCGGAGCGTGCCATGCCGCAACAGGTGCTGATTATCCACGGCTGGAGCGACACTTCCGCCTCCTTCCATCCGCTGGCCGATTTCCTTGAAAAGAACGGCTACCAACCCAAACAGATGTGGCTAGGCGATTATATTTCGCTGGATGACGATGTCAGGGTAGCCGACGTAGGCAGGCGCATGGGCGAAGTCATCGACGGCATGCTGGCCACTGGCGAGCTGGGCCCGAGCTTTGATGTGATCGTACACAGCACCGGCGGCCTGGTTACGCGCGAGTGGCTGACCACGCGCTACCGTGGCAAGGCCGAAACCTGTCCGATGAAACGGCTGGTCATGCTGGCTCCTGCCAATTTCGGTTCCAAGCTGGCAGCTACCGGCAAAAGCTTCCTGGGCCGTCTGGCCAAAGGCTACAACAACGGCTTCCAGACCGGCCAATCCATGCTCAACGACCTGGAACTGTCTTCCCCTTATCAGTGGGAACTGGCGCAGCGCGATGTGCTGAAAGCGCCGGACGCTACGGACACGGACAGCTACTACGGCGCAGACCGCGTGTGGCCGTTTGTCATTGTCGGCACGCATCCTTACAACAGCCTGTTCCGCCAGATCGTCAATGAAAACGGTGCAGACGGCACAGTGCGCGTATGCGCTGCCAATATGAATGCGCGCGGAGCGACGATCAATTTCAATGCCGACAGCCCGGACCAGGCAGTGACCGTATGGGGCACGCGGCTGGAGGTGGATGTGCCGCTGGCGGTATTGCCGACCCGTACGCACGGTTCGGTGACCGACCCCGAGCGCGCAGTCAGCGATAACCAGGATGGCATTCCAGAAAGCGCGGCAGAAAAGGCGCAATTGGGTCAGTTGATCCTGCAGGCCCTTGCTTGCACCAGCTTTACTGCCTACAAGAATATACAGGCGGAATGGGATGCGCTGACTGAGGGGACGGCGGCGCTGGCGCGCGCCGACCAGGGTAGCGCACTGACCGACAAAAGTTTGCAGATCTACCACCAGTATATGCAGGCCAATTGCTATGTCGTCGACGACTATGGCAAGCCGGTGCCGGATTATTTTCTGGAGTTTTCTCCCGGCGCCAAAGATCCGGCGTATGACGAAGCCAATCTTTACCTGCATGCGCACGTTATCGAAGACGTCAAGGTCAATTCCCAGAACACGGCCTTGCGCAATATCTATCTCGACCGTTCCGACCTTATCTATGGCTATTACCCGTTGCTGAACCAGGATGCGGACCCAGTGCTGATGATGTCGGTATCGGCAGCTTCACCCGGTCCCAATATCGATTACTTCACACGCGACGGCAGGTTGGGCAGTATGGAAATTCCGCTGCACTTTCAGGGGGAGCTGACCAAACGCTGGCTCAGGAGAAATGCCACGCATTTCCTGCACATTTTGATCCCGCGCGTGCCCAAGGAAAACGTGTTCAAGCTGACCAGCGTCGGCTGAGGTTTTTTACCGACATCGGCTGGCGGCGCGCTGCGCGACCGCTAGATGGTGCGGCTGCCTCACGTTTCGCTCCTCTTCCATCAAAAAGTGCGATGCTTCGTTGTTTTTTGCACGTAGCTTGCCCGCGTCAATTGAGGAGGCGCGGCGTTATTTCCTTTCATCCACTTTGTTAATTGTCGTACATACCAAACGTCATTTTGCAACCTATACTAAGATATAGTAGATTAGCGTAAGGAAACAAAATGCAGCGGCCAGCCCGGGAAATGCAAAAAGCATGTCTTTCCCTTGTCTTGCCCCGGTAAGGACATCATGCTGAACCCACACTTTATTACCGTATCCGATTGCCTGCGTAACCAGTTTTCGCTGGTACGGACCCGTTCTGTCTCCTTGTCGGAGCCGCTGTCCGAAGAGGATTGCTGCGTGCAGGCCATGCCGGACGCCAGCCCCATCAAATGGCATCTTGCGCATACGACGTGGTTCTTTGAAACCTTTATCCTGGAAAAATTCGAAACCGATTTCCAGGCCCATGACCCGGCATTTCGCGTACTGTACAACTCCTATTACAACGGCGTAGGCGACAAGCATCCGCGTGCGCAGCGCGGCATGCTGACACGGCCTTCGCTGGCGGAAGTGCTGGCTTATCGCACCAATGTGGATGAGCGTGTGCAGGCGTTGCTGGCCAAGCACGACCTGTTCAGCCCGCACTCCAAGGAACTGGCCATGCTGGTGGAGTTGGGCCTGCAACACGAGCAGCAGCATCAGGAACTGATGATGACGGACCTGAAGTACCTGTTGTCGCTGAACCCGCTGAAGCCTGCCTACTCCGGCGAAACCCTGGAACCTGCGCTGACACCGCCGGCCATCACCTGGCTGGAATTTGATGCCGGCGTGGTGGAAATCGGCCATGCATCGGACAGTTTTTGTTTCGACAATGAATTGCCGCGGCATCGCCAGTTCGTTGAAAAATTCTCGCTGGCCTCACGCCTGGTCACCAATGGTGAATACCTGGAGTTTGTCAAAGCCGGAGGCTATCAAGAGCCGACCTTATGGCTGTCCGAAGGGTGGGACTGGGTAAGGACGGAGCGACTTGATCACCCGCTGTACTGGCATCCTGCTTTGTCCGCCAGTCCGGCGGAAAAACATACGACCTGGCTGGAGTTCACGCTGCACGGCTTGTTGCCACTGGATCTGCACCGGCCGGTCACGCACCTTTCCTTTTTTGAGGCCGAAGCCTACGCCCGCTGGGTAGGCGCGCGCCTGCCGACAGAATCCGAATGGGAACACGCTGCGTGCAAGGTGGACATGATCCCTGGTAATCTGGTGCCCAACCTGCATCCTGAACCGAGCACCAACCATGCCGCGCTGACAGACACCTTCGGTGTTGCCTGGCAGTGGACCAGCAGCAGTTATGCGCCGTATCCCGGTTATGTGTCCGCCGAAGGCGCTATCGGTGAATACAATGGCAAATTCATGGTTAACCAGTATGTGCTGCGGGGTTCATCGTGTGCAACGCCGACAGGGCATGCCAGGGGAACCTACCGCAATTTTTTCCCTTCCACCGCAAGGTGGCAGTTTACGGGCATACGGCTGGCCAGGTAATGGCGGCAATTTCGTTGAGTACCATGCAAACAAGCCGGCGTGAGCCGGCTTGTTTGCATGAGGTGTTACGGTAATCTTATGCGGCCATGCCAACCTGGCCAACGGTGCTGTCACGGTTCACGGCGCTCAGAACAGCCTTGAATGACGCGGTCACGATGTTCTCGTCAATGCCTACGCCAAAGCGGGTAGGGCCGTTTCCTACCCTGACTTCGATATAACAGGCGGCCTGCGCATTGGCTCCTGCGCCGATAGAGTGTTCGTGATAATCCATGACGCGGATATCCTGCCCGACGGACTGGAAGGCGTGGACGATTGCGTCGATGGGGCCATTGCCTGCACCATGGATAGCTTGTGGCTTCCCGTGATGCAGCAGATCAATGTGCAGCTGTACCTGCGATTGTTCTGACGGCGATTTTCTGTTTTCCAGAATGTGGTGTGCCTGATAGGCGTAAGGTGCTTGTGCTTCCAGATATTCCTGGCGGAAGATGGAATGGATATTGTCGGCAGTCATTTCCTTGCCGCTTTCGTCGGCAACGGCCTGTACTGCACGGCTGAATTCTATTTGCAGGCGGCGGGGCAGAGAAAGCCCGTATTCCTGCTCCAGCAGGAAGGCCATGCCGCCCTTGCCGGACT
>JAYSKH010000276.1:0-4737 GCA_043726505.1 Undibacterium sp.
CGCAAGCGTCATCACATTTTGCTGCATTACAAAAAATGGGAAATGGGCGAAACTCGCCTTCGGCTCAGACAACACCCATTTCTGATCCATTTTCTGTAATGCACAAAATGCTGCGTCCCCAGCGGGGGTACGTCAAAAGCACATCAACAGCCACCCCAACATCCAAATCAGTTTGCATTATTTTGGTAGCTTGACCCAAAGCCCAATATACCCTGCTGCGCACATATACTTCTCTGCCTCACAAGGAAAAAACAACCATGGAATCCGCCGGTAAATTTGATTACATCATCATCGGTGCAGGCTCGGCCGGTTGTGTGCTGGCGAACCGGCTGAGTGCGGACCGGAATGTTAATGTGCTGCTGCTGGAGGCGGGCGGCAAGGATGATTATGTGTGGATACATATTCCCGTTGGCTATCTGTACTGCATTAATAATCCGCGCACGGACTGGATGTTCAAGACCGAGGCGGAGCCTGGGTTGAATGGGCGTAGTTTGATTTATCCGCGCGGCAAGGTGCTGGGCGGTAGCTCGTCCATTAACGGCATGATTTACATGCGTGGGCAGCAGCGTGATTATGATTTGTGGGCGGACCTGACCGGCGATACGAGCTGGCGCTGGGACGAGGTGTTGCCGGTATTTAAAAAGAGTGAAGACCATTACAGCGGCGCTGATGCCTTCCATGGTGCGAGTGGTGAATGGCGGGTGGAGAAACAGCGGCTGTCGTGGGAAATCCTGGATGCGTTCCGCGAGGCGGCGTCACAGGTGGGCATACCGAAGACCGATGACTTCAACCGCGGCAACAATGACGGTTGCGGCTATTTCGATGTTAATCAAAAGCGCGGCATACGCTGGAATGCGTCGAAGGCTTTTTTGCGGCCTGCGGCAACGCGCCCCAACCTGACCATCATGACGGGCTGCCATGTGCAGCGGCTGCGGTTAGAAGAGACGGAGCAGGGCAAGTTATGCACAGGCGTGGAATTTACCGGCAACGGCAAGCAGTGGTTTGCCGAGTCGGAACGTGAAACCGTGCTGACTGCCGGCGCAATAGGCTCGCCGGCCATTTTGCAGCAGTCCGGCATAGGTGCGGGCGCGTTTCTGCACAGCATAGGCGTACAGGTAAAACATGATTTGCCCGGCGTGGGCGAGAATTTGCAGGATCATCTGCAGATCCGGTCTTCATTCAAGATCACCGGCGCGCGCACGCTGAACATCATGGCCAACAGCTGGCTGGGCAAGGCGCGCATAGGGCTGGAATACATGCTGCGCCAGAGCGGACCGATGTCGATGGCGCCGTCGCAGCTGGGCGCGTTTACCAAGTCCGATGCGGCGCAGCAGACGCCGAACCTGCAATACCATGTGCAGCCGCTGTCGCTGGATAAATTCGGCGATCCGCTGCATGTGTTCCCGGCGTTTACCGCCAGCGTGTGCAATCTGCGGCCGACATCACGTGGCCATGTGCGCATTGCCGGCAACGACCCGCTAGCCGCACCTAAAATCACGCCGAACTACCTCAGCACGCCGGAAGACCGCAAAATCGCCGCCGATTCGTTGACACTGACGCGCAGCATCGTCGCCGCACCGGCAATGCGCAAATATGCGCCGGAAGAAATGAAGCCGGGCGCGCAGTTCCGTACCGAAGAAGAACTGGCCCGGGCTGCGGGCGATATCGGCACGACGATCTTCCATCCGGTCGGCACCTGCAAGATGGGTCGGGCCGATGACGATAGCGCGGTGGTGGATAGCCAGCTGCGGGTGCGCGGCGTGCGCGGGCTGCGTGTTGTCGATGCTTCCGTGATGCCGACGATTACCTCCGGCAACACCAATTCCCCCACGATCATGATCGCCGAAAAGGCCGCTGCATTTATGCTGTCAACAGCCCGCTAAATTGTGTTTTAATAGGGCGTTTTTGACACTGGCTGCAGCGACAGAATATTGGATGCGTAAGGTGCGCAAATACTTGTGGTTACTACTTACAGTAGTTATACCGTATTGTTGAAAACTCCAGCCGCTGTGTACTATCAAAAGCTTAGTTAAAAGTGTAGCCTCTAAGAAATCGCCGCCACAGAGCGATGAAAGAGAAAAGAATTGCGATAACAAGCAATGTCGGCATGCAGGTGATGGCAGTCCAGCCGTGTCCACCTAAATGCCAGATCCAAAAAAAAGGAGATCAGATGACGGATGTCATTCTGGAGACCACGAACTTGACCAAAGAGTTCAAGGGCTTTACCGCTGTCAGCCAGGTGAACCTGAAGGTGCAGCGCGGACATATACACGCGCTGATCGGCCCCAATGGCGCCGGCAAAACCACGTGCTTCAACCTGCTGACCAAATTCCTGGTCCCCACTTCCGGGCAGATACTGTTCAATGGCCGCGATATCACGTCGGCCAAACCGGCGCAGATTGCACGCCAGGGCATTATCCGTTCGTTCCAGATTTCTGCCGTATTCCCGCACCTGAGCGTGATGGAAAACGTGCGTATAGGCTTGCAGCGCGGCCTGGGCACGTCCTTCCATTTCTGGAAAAGCCAGAGCAGCCTGTCGCTGCTCAATGACAAGGCGATGGAACTGCTGGCGCAGGTGGATCTGACCGAATTTGCCGATACCATTACTGTCGATCTTCCTTACGGCCGCAAACGCGCGCTGGAAATCGCCACGACCTTGGCGATGGAGCCGGAACTGATGCTGCTGGATGAGCCGACTCAGGGCATGGGGCATGAAGACGTGCATCGCGTGACCGAGCTGATCAAGAAAGTGTCGGCAGGCCGCACTATCCTGATGGTCGAACATAATATGAATGTGGTGTCCGGCATCTGCGACAAGATTTCCGTGTTGCAGCGCGGCGCCATGCTGGCCGAAGGCCGCTACGAAGAAGTATCGCAAAATCCGAAAGTGATGGAGGCCTATATGGGCACTACGTCCGGCGCGCTGGAAGGAGCTCACGCATGAGCGGCGGCGTTAGTAGTAGTGGTACTCCAGCACTGGAAATCAGCAATCTGCAAGCCTGGTACGGCGAATCGCATATCCTGCATAACGTAAACCTGGTCGTGAACCCCGGCGAAGTGGTGACGCTGCTGGGCCGCAATGGCGCAGGCCGTACGACGACGATGCGTGCAATCATGGGCCTGACAGGCGCGCGCAAGGGCTCGATCAAAATCAACGGTACCGAGGCGATCAATCTGCCGACCTACAAGATTGCGCATCTGGGCGTAGGTTATTGCCCGGAAGAACGCGGCATCTTTTCGTCGCTGTCGACCGAAGAAAACCTGCTGTTGCCGCCGATGGTGTCCAGCACCGAGAAGGGCATGTCCATCGACGAAATCTATGCGATGTTCCCCAACCTGGCGGAGCGCAAGCACAGCCAGGGCACGCGGCTGTCTGGCGGCGAGCAGCAGATGCTGGCGGTTGCGCGCATCCTGCGTACCGGCGCGCGCCTGCTGCTGCTGGATGAGATTTCAGAAGGCCTGGCGCCGGTGATCGTGCAGGCGCTGGCGAGAATGATCACGACGCTGAAGCAGAAGGGCTATACCATCGTCATGGTGGAGCAGAATTTCCGCTTTGCTGCGCCGCTGGCGGACCGTTTCTATGTGATGGAACACGGCCAGATCGTCGAGACCTTTGCATCGTCCGAACTGCAAGGCAAGATGTCGGTACTGAATGAGTTGTTGGGTGTGTAGCAAAAAGCAGCAAGAGCAAGCAAAGTGAGCATTGTGAACATTGGTCACTGATCAGAAAGCTGGTTTTAAAACGAGCTGTTTCAATAATTAACGGAGAAGACAAATGAAGACAAAATTCAAAGCACTGACTCTTGCTGTATCCGCTGCGCTGGCGGGTTTTGCGGGCACGGCTTCCGCCCAGGTATCCGGCGACGTCGTGAAGATCGGTTTCATCACCGATCTGTCCGGCCTGTATTCCGACATCGACGGCCAGGGTGGCGTTGAAGCGATCAAGATGGCGGTTGCCGATTTCGGCGGTACCGTACTGGGCAAGAAAATTGAAGTGGTGACAGCCGATCACCAGAACAAGGCCGATATCGCCGCCAGCAAGGCGCGCGAATGGTTTGACCGCGATGGCGTCGACATGCTGATCGGCGGCACCAACTCCGGCACCGGCCTGTCGATGGCCAAAGTGGCCGGCGAAAAGAAAAAGCCTTACATCTCCATCGGCGCCGGCTCTGCCCGCCTGACCAATGAAGAATGCACGCCTTACACCGTGCACTATGCATACGATACCGTTGCGCTGGCCAAGGGCACAGGCTCCGCAGTGGTGAAGCAGGGTGGCAAGAGCTGGTATTTCCTGACAGCCGATTATGCGTTCGGCGCATCGCTGGAAGCGGATACTTCTTCGGTTGTCAAAGCCTCCGGCGGCACCGTGGCCGGTTCGGTCAAGCATCCTTTGTCGGCGTCCGACTTCTCTTCTTTCCTGTTGCAGGCGCAGGCTTCCAAGGCGCAGATCCTGGGCCTGGCCAATGCCGGCGGCGATACCATCAACTCGATCAAGGCAGCCAACGAATTCGGCATTACCAAGACGATGAAACTGGCGGGCTTGCTGATGTTCATCAACGACGTGCATTCGCTGACCTTGAACCTGACGCACGGCATGTACCTGACCGACAGCTGGTACTGGAACAAGACGCCCGAGACGCGTGCCTGGGGCCGCCGCTACTTCGACGTCATGAAGAAGATGCCCGGCTCGCTGCAGGCCGGCGACTACTCCGCCGCGGCGAACTACCTGATGGCGGT
>JAYSKH010000277.1:0-3033 GCA_043726505.1 Undibacterium sp.
GCGGAAGTCAGGCTTGGGCGTGCCGGTCGCCTGGCTGGTTGCCTTCTCCAGCTCAACCGCAGCAGCCTGCATTTTTTGCATCAGCGTCGCCTGACCATATTGCATCTTGTTCAGTTCAGTGGACAGCTTGCGCGTTGCCGCCGGCAACTGCACCAGGATAGAATCAAATTCATCGCGCAGAGAATTCATGTGCATGCCTATGCCGCAAAGGATGCTGACCATCAGCACTGAAGTACCGATCAGCCGAGGTATATGGATGCGCTGCAACGCCGCCACCAGTGGGCTCAGCGTGTAGGCAATAAAAATGGCAAAAGTAAGCGGAATAAAAAACTTGCGTGCAAAACTGAGCGCAAACACAAATGCGACAACTGCCAGCAGCGTAATCGCCCAACCCCGTGCATCCACGTGGACCCGCGTCTGTGCCGGTGGCTGCGAAGGATCAGGAAAACGCGCATCCAGCGCGGACACAGTCTCGCTGCTATCACTTGCAGGCGCTTCTGCATCGGCGACATCGGCAGCTGGATCGGAGATGGCTTGGCTATGGGGGTGCGGGGTGCTATGCATGACTGACCTCATTCATTGTTATCGTTTCTTGTTGAGGAGAGTTTGTCGCTCTGGCCTGCGGTGCTTGCGGTGCTGGCGCTATGACGCCAAACCGGCGTGGACGGTTGGCGTTTTACCAGCATTTACCAGTAAATATGTTCTCCGCGTTGGTTTTTCCATTGCGATTCAAGATATAGCGCGTCTTCTTCCGTCCGTGGCCTGACGCTCATCAGGATGCCGCCGTTTTTCACGCCCGCCTCATATAGTTTCACACGTTCTTCCGGGATACCCCAGCCTATCAGCGCGCCAACCAGGCCACCCGCCAGCCCGCCCGCACCCGCACCAGCCAGCGCCGCAACAACAGGCCCGGCGATGACCAGCCCTAGCCCGGGTATCACGATAGAGGTGCCGACGGTGGCCAGCGCCGCACCTATAGCGCCCAGCGCTCCGCCAATGGCGCCGCCTATGCCCGCGCCTTCTGCGGCCTTGCTGCCCAATTCGGTTTCTGCGGTAGTAGTGCCGGAGAAATAGCGCTTACGCGTATCGTCCGACATGATGACATTCACTTCGCTGCGGCTATAGCCGCGTCCCACGATGCTTTGATAAGCGAGCTCTGCGCTGTCGCGATCCGGAAACAAACCTGACACCAGACGTGGCGCCTGCTTTTCGGATGTCTCAGGGAGGGAATCTAAAATAGGTACTTCCAGCATAATGCCTCCTGTGCGTGGCCTACGGCGTCAGTGCGCCCTGGCGGTCTTTTCTGCCTTGACCAGCGACTGCAAAGCTTCTGCACACCAGGAAGAAAATTCTTGGTGCGCAAATGCCACCATGTTCATGCAGCCTGCAAAGACAACATGAACATGAAGGCAGATGCGCTTTACGGCTTATTGATAAAGCTTTTTGATAACTTTATTTTCACGGCTTACTTCTTGGACGCATCTTTCATCGCTTCCTTGATATTGCCGATGCCCTTTTGGGTTTTGCCTTCTACCTGCTTGGCTGCACCCTTGGCTTCCTGCTCTTTGCTGCCGACCAGTTTGCCTGCTTCTTTTTGCACTTTACCGATTGCATCTTTGGTAGCACCTTTGACTTGATCTGAATTCATGATGAAACTCCTCAAATAGATTATAGGGACGCTGTTTATCTCAGTTGGGAGCCCGGTAACGAGCCCAGTCAAGAGAGTTCATGCATGCTCCGGCGTACTGCTGTGTTGCCGGACTAGGCAATCAAACTGCCCATGCACAGGTTACAGAATAAGCAAAGTTGCCCGCTATCTCTGTACGATATCCAACACAGGTAAGGGATTCTGTGAAGCCGTTGCGCAGAGCATACCGATGCCGTACGCCCATCGTACGCATATCGTACGCACACAGTGCGGGCATCGAAAATCAGAGAGGGAACGCAGAGAAAGAATATGCGCCGCTTGCTGCGAAATAACAACAAAGAAAGCAGCAAAGAAAGCAGCAGCAAAGAAAAAGTTGGAAAGATGGATTTCCGGTAGCACCGGAAGTACACGATTTATTCGCGGCTTTTTGGCGTCAGCATCGAATGAACAAAATCAGCTGCGGCGGGGGATATCTGTGGCAGAAAACGCAGCAGCATGACCAGGTTGGCCGGATTGGTCAGCATACCGCCGGCCATCGCAAAACCGGTTTTCAGCGCGCCACTGACCAGCTTGCGCGGCCCGAGCGCCACAAAGGCAAGCGCACCGGCAGCAACCCATACCGGATGCTGCATCAGCAGCCTCAGCGCATGGCTGCGCGGGAATTCGCTTTCGCCCTGCTCTGCGGCCTGGGCAGCTTCTGCAGCACGCTCGGCGCGGCTCTTGCGGACAAATTTCTGCCGCACCACGACACGACTGGAGCGCATTTTTGCCAGCAATAAATTCCGTTCTATTTCAAGGATGTTGTTCATGCCGGCAACCTTATAACAAGTCTTTGAGCAACTGTATATCTTGCTGCAGCTCTTCACGCAGCATCTTCAGCGCGGGGTCGGCAGGCTTGCGCTTGCGCGCTGCCAGATAGCAGACCAGCGCCGCCACGGCATAGGCGGCAAAGACGGCCCAGGCGGCAATAATTCGGTGCTCGGTTTCCCAGCAGGTGACGAGGATGGCGATACCGAGAAAGAAAAACGCCAGAAGTGCAAAGAACACCATCACCGCAAAGCTGAGCAGGCGTTCGCCGACATCACGGGCCTGCATTTCCATCTCTATGCGCAATAATTCCAGGTAATCGCCTATGCGCTCCAAACCAAGCATGCCAAGTTGTCTGGCTTTATCGATGGTTTCAAACACAAAGCTCTCCCGGTAAATAATTATAAGAATGAGGTAAAAAGCTGGCCAAAAAAACGCTATTCAGCGAGAACAGTTGCCCTCGCTGAATGTTTCGCTGCACAAGCTGCACAAATCAGCGGCGCGCGGCATGGTGTTGCTTATCTGTTGCTTACCTGTCGCGGGCAATCAGCATGCCGATCAGGATACCAACGCCTGCT
>JAYSKH010000278.1:0-2385 GCA_043726505.1 Undibacterium sp.
TCAAAAAAGCGCTGCCATCAGGCAGCGCTTTTTTTATGCCTACCCCCAGAAGTCACAGGGATGCCAGCATGCCGCGCCTGACCAGCATGTCCCTCACCACGTCATATACCCAGTTGAAGACCAGCGTATAAGGCAGGAAAAACAGGATCAATCCAATATCGAGCACAAAGGCTTGCAGCAGGCTGATGTCCAGCCACCATGCCGCCATGGGCACTACCATCAGCAGCAAGCCCAGTTCGAAGGCCATTGCATGCGCAATCCTGAGTTTCAGGTCGCGGACCAGTTGCAGCCGGCGCAGCACACGGTCGAAGGCCATATTGAAAATCACATTCCACAGCATCGCCGCCAGCGAAACGAAGATGGTCAGCATGCCGGCAGCCGATAAGGAAATGCCCATCACGCCCACCAGCAGCGGCGCGCTGATCAAAATCGCCGTCACTTCAAATAGTACGGCGTGCAATCCCCGTTCCCACAGGCTCTTTTTGGCGACAAACACCATGTCAGCTTGCTTTTGCATCATATTCCCTCCGTTATTGCCATCAATTACCGCTTGCTAGCCATATTTTCAACGATATCGTCGATATGTTAAAATCAATTACCATCGGATAAACCGATACATTATGCGGATCGCAGATAAAAGGCCTTTATGCGCCCCTCTCTTGAATCGCTCGCGATGTTTGCCGAAGCTGCCACGCTGGGCTCTTTTTCTGCTGCCGCACGCAAGCTGGGCAAGCAGCAATCCACTGTCAGTGAAGCTATCGCCAATCTGGAGATCGACCTCGGCCTGAGCCTGTTCGACCGCAGCACCAGGCGCCCTACGCTGACGGAACACGGTAAGGCGATGCTGCTGCACGCGCAGCGGGTCATGGAAGCCAATGATGGCATGACGCGCGCCGCGAGCCTGCTGGCAGGCGGGCTGGAGTCACATATCTCGCTAGTGGTGTCGGACACCTATCAAGTACCGCTGGAACTGGTGCTAGGCGATTTTGAGCGCCGTTATCCGCATCTGGAACTGGAATGCATGGTGGCCGAACACACGGATGTGGTGGAACTGGTGCAGGAAGGACGCGCGCAGCTGGGCTTGGTGGCAGCGCAGCCCGATTATCCACCGGACATAGGTTTTGAATCCATCACAGAACATTCAACCATAGGCCTATATGTCGGCAGACAGCACCCTCTGGCGACAGCGCCGCAGATCAGCACTGCGCTGCTGCACCAGCACCGCGAACTCAGGCTGAACACCTATACTGGCGACGCCGTGCAACGCCGGCGCGGCAGGGCCTGGTCATCGTCAAGTTATCTGCTGCTGATGGAGATGGCAGAACTGGGCTTTGGCTGGGTGGAACTGCCGAGCTGGATACGCAAGCGCTTCGCGGCGGACAGTCTGGTGGAACTGCAAGGCATGGGGTGGCCAAAAAGCGTGCAGGTCGATGCTATATGGTCGCGCCGGCGCAGCCTGGGCCCCGCTGGAAGCTGGCTACTGGATACGCTGGTGCAAACGGTAGACACCGCAGAAACGGCAAAGCACAAATAAAAAAGAGAGGACGCATCCTCTCTCTTCAAGCAGCCCTTAACAAGCAGCCCTTAACAAATACCATAAATACAAATGCTTACTGGGCTTGCTTCAGCTGCTCCAGAATCGCCGGATTTTCCAGTGTGGAGATATCCTGCGTGATCTCTTCACCCTTGGCCAGCACGCGCAGCAAGCGCCGCATGATTTTACCGGATCGTGTCTTCGGCAGATTGTCGCCGAAACGAATTTCCTTCGGCTTGGCGATCGGGCCGATTTCCTTGGCGACCCAGTTGCGCAGCTCGGTGGCAATCTGCTTGGCTTCGTCGCCAGTAGGACGGCTGCGCTTCAGCACGACAAAAGCACAGATCGCCTCACCGGTGGTGTCATCCGGCTTGCCCACGACGGCAGCTTCTGCGACCAGCGGATGCGCGACAAGCGCAGACTCTATCTCCATCGTGCCCATGCGGTGGCCGGATACGTTGAGCACATCGTCAATACGGCCGGTGATTGTAAAGTAGCCAGTATCCTTGTTACGGATGGCGCCGTCACCTGCCAGATAGATGGTGCCGCCCAGCTCTTCAGGAAAATAACTTTTCTTGAAGCGTTCATTGTCGCCCCAGATCGTGCGTATCATCGCCGGCCATGGCTTTTTGACGACCAGGATGCCGCCCTGCCCGTTTGGCAGATCATGGCCGGTTTCATCAACGATGGCTGCCATAATGCCCGGCAGCGGCAAGGTGCACGAGCCCGGCACCATCGGCGTTACGCCAGGCAAAGGCGAGATCATGTGGCCACCGGTTTCTGTCTGCCAGAAGGTATCGGCAATCGGGCATTTTTCACCGCCGATATTTTTGTAGTACCACATCCAGGCT
>JAYSKH010000279.1:0-8042 GCA_043726505.1 Undibacterium sp.
GTAGAACCGCCGACGGTCAGACCAGACAGCGTGGCTTTTTCGACGTTATACGAACAGCCGAAAGGATGTGTTGCCTGCTGTACCGGGCAGACATTAGTGCTAACCAGCAGATCAGTCAGTTTGTTCTGGTAGTACACGGCGCTCAGTTGGGTATCGCCCATTTCATAGTAGGCGCCGATTTCCGCATTCTTGCCCTTTTCCGGTTTGTTGGTGGAAATACCGAACCCTGGGTAGTACAGCTCATTGTAGGTAGGCGCGCGGAAGCTGGTACCGTAGCTGGCGTTGACGCGCAAAGCATCATTGATACGGAAACCGTAGGCAATGCTGCCGGTCGTGTTGGAGCCGTACACGGAGCTGTGGTCATAACGCACGCTGGCGCTGGCCAGGCTGGCGCCGCGTTTCAGCACGTAGGAAGCCGCCAGTGAGTTGGTCGTGCGGTCGCCGTTGACTTCTGCGGTAGTGCTCGTGACTTTTTCCTTGCGGTTTTCTGCCAGCACCTGCAGTACATCCTTGCCGATGCTGATGTCATTTTGCAGGTTGAAGGTATCTTGTTCGGTGTTGATCTGGCTCTGGCCGTAGGACGCGTCGGTGAAGGATTTATCCTTGGCTTGTGAATACTGGGCTTTCAGTGTCCAGTCTGCGGTAACCTTGTTCTTGCTGTAGATAGCCAGCGTTTGCAGATCCTGCTGAGTGCGGTCGTCATAGCTTGGGCCGGCATCAAATTGCGCCTTCAGGCGGCTTTGCAACAGGCTGGCGCCGATTTCCTGGCCCTTGGACCATTCATAGGCCAGGCGGCCGCTGACGCTGTCCAGCTTGTAGCCGTCTTTGTCCGGGTTGTAGGTGAAAGCGCCTGCGGCTGGTGTGCTAGCGGAAAAGCCATCGGCTTCTTCATGACCGGCATTTAACGCGAAGCTGATATGGTTTTCGGTTGAACCGGAAATGCCGGCATCCGCCTTGCGCAGCCCGTAAGTGCCCGCGCCGATGGACGCTGTCGGCGTAATTGCCGTACCCCCCTTTTTAGTAAAAATCTGGATCACGCCGCCTATCGCATCGGCGCCGTACAGGCTGCTCAATGGGCCGTAGACGATCTCAATACGCTCGATCTGCGACAGCGGAATGGTGGACCAGGTAGCGCCGCCGGTTGTGGAAGAACCGATGCGTACGCCATCTACCAGCACCACATTCTGCGAGTTGCTGGTGCCGCGGATGAACACGGAAGAGGTTGTGCCAGGGCCGCCGTTGCGCGCGATTTCAATGCCGCGCTGCTTTTGCAGCAGGTCCACGACGGAAGAGGAACCGGACTTGGCGATTTCATCGGCGGTGATGACAACATTGTCGGCCAGTACGTCCTTGGCGGCTTGCACCTGGCGGCCTGCAGTCACGACGACGGCTGTTGAATTAGCCATATCAGCATCGTCGGCAAATGCCGAAGCTACGGGAAAGAGGGAGGCAACGGCCAGGCTGATGGCGAGCGGCTTCAGCGCTGAAACAGCGCGGCGGGAAACGATAGAGGTCATGATAGCTACAAAAAAGAGGCAACCAGCCAACGTCCCCGCAGGCTGGATTGAACAAAAGTGCCGCTATCGGATCTTGGATACATGCGCGCGCAGCCCGCAAATTCGTCAACGACAAATGAGGCCGGGCAGCCATGGCAATGCAAAGAAAATTCCTGACGAACATCCCCGTCCGCAGCACTTTCACCTATCTTGGCCGGTATCCGGGCTAACAAGTATGGCTATCCGACCTTCCCATGCAGACTGCACAGTGGTATTGGAAGAGAGCTTGCCAGGATAGACTTCAGGGAGAAACCATGAGAGTACTAGCGAGGCACTTGTACACCGTTGCGGGGGCAGCACACATTATGCAAAATCGCCGTCCATCGAAAAGAGGCCAGGCTTTGCACTGTGTTTCCCGTTTAACCGCAGACATGAGCATGTCCGCGAGCACCAAAACTCCGCTATTTTATAGGGTCTTGGTCTTTGTATCAAGGCAAGAGTCCTATTGTGTGCAGCGCGGCAGTGCCTGCAAATGACAATTCAATAAGATTATCCGGCTGCGGGCAGATCCAGTTCCACGCACTCACCGCAGCGGATGTCTAGCGTGCCGGCGGCAAGGCCCGCCGCAGCTGCGGCGGCCAGTTCAACAGGCAACATGCCGTGCTGGTAAAGACGCATCAGTCTGATTGGCCCAGCGTGGCAGACCAGCGCAATGGCGGCATCAGGCTGACTCTGCAAGCCCTTCAAAAAATCAACGACCCGCGCAGCAACTTGCAGCAAGCTTTCTCCGCCGCCAGCCCGATAATGCACGGTATCCGCCGCCCACGCATCAATGTCAGCACGCGCAATATCGTCCCAACGGCATAGCTCCCAGGTGCCGAAATTCATTTCCATCAGCCATGCATCCAGCAGCGGCGCACTGCTCTGTACCACTGCGGCCAGCGCATGCGCGAGTACAGCACAGCGCCGCAAGGGGCTGGAGACTATGCGCACATGGGGCGGCAGCTTTGCCGCCAGTTCGAGAACGACTTCGCTGCAATGCGACGCATCCGCCGCAATATCGGACTGGCCGTAGCAGATGCCGGCGGCGATGTCAGGCCTCGGATGGCGGATCAGATAAATATGCATGAAATTCGTAATAACATAAGCCCAACATCAGCCCAGCATCAGATGAACTTGCCGATTGCTGCGGCAAACCCAAGATAAAACGCCAGTTCCGACAACTGCTGCACAGCGCCAAGGCAATCGCCGGTATACCCTGCAATGCGGCGCACGAACAGCCGCGCCAGCCAGCATCCTGCCAGCAGCAGCAAGGCCAGGCCGATCAGGAAATGCGGCAGCAGGAAATTTTTAAAAAACAACAGCGCGGCAATGGGCAGCAACACCGTCACGCAGGCGATCAGGAATTCACCGCCCGACATGTGCTGCGCCAGCGGCTTGGCCTTGCCTTCCTGGCGTGCGTAGTCGAGCTTCCAGATCAGGCTGACTGCCATCAGCCGCGACAGCGGATGCGCGATCAGTAGCGCGGCCACGGCCCAGACTGGCGGCAGGCTGGCCAGCACCGTGCATTTGGCCAGCAGCATCAACACGATGCCTATCGCGCCATAAGCGCCGACCCGTGAATCCTTCATGATCTCCAGCACGCGCTCCGGCGTAGAGCCGCCGCCGAAACCGTCGCATACATCGGCAAAGCCGTCTTCATGGAAAGCGCCTGTCAGCCAGATACCGGCGGCGGTGGATAGCACGGCGGCCACCGGTTGCGGCCATATCGTTGATACTAATGCATACACCAGCGCCGACCATGCGCCCACCACCCAGCCCACCGCCGGAAAATAGCGCGACGCGTGGTGCAGCCACGATGCATCGAAGCCGACCCAGTGCGGGATAGGAATGCGCGTAAAAAACTGCAGCGCAACGAAGAATAAGCGTAGCTGATGCATGGCGGCGATTTAGCTTTTACCGCTGACCTTGGCCGATTCGAAGGTTGCCATCTGCCACATGAAATTGACGGCAGCCTGCAACAGCGGATACGCCAGTGCCGCACCGGTGCCTTCGCCCAGCCGCATATCCAGCTGCAGCAAAGGTTGCGCTTGTAACGCATCCAGCATTTTTGCGTGGCCACTCTCGTCGGAGCGGTGTGCGAATACGCAATAGTCGAGGATAGCCGGCTGCAACCTGGCCGCCACCAGCAGCGCTGACGTGACGATGAAACCGTCTATCAGCAGTACCGTGCGGCGCGCGGCCGCTTCCAGCATGGCGCCGACGATCATCGCCACTTCAAAGCCGCCGAAGGTCGCCAGGATATCCAGCGGCTCTGTAACGTTTTCATGCAATGCGACCGCTTTTTCTATTACCTGCTGCTTATGCAGCACACCTTCAGCCGACAGGCCGGTGCCTGCACCCACGCATTGCGCCACCGGCACGCCGGTCAGCTTGTGCATCAGCGCTGCCGCCACTGTCGTATTGCCTATGCCCATTTCACCGAAACCGAGCACATTGCCAGGCAAATCCGCTGCCAGCGCCTTGCCGTACTGAATAGCCTGCCTGCACTGCTCCGCCGACATTGCTGGCTGCTGCGCAAAGTTCTGCGAACCCATTGCGACCTTGCGGTTCAGCAGTTGCGCACGCGGGCCGAAATCATGGTTGACGCCGGCATCCACGATATGCAGTGCAATGCCGTTCTGGCGCGCAAACACGTTGATGGCGGCGCCCTCTGCCAGGAAATTCTCCACCATCTGCCACGTCACGCTTTGCGGAAAGGCCGAGATGTTCTCGGCGCAGATGCCGTGGTCTGCGGCAAACACGATAATCGCAGGCTGGCTCAGCGATGGCTGCGTGCTTTGCTGGATCAGGCCGATCTGCCGGCCCAGACTTTCCAGCCGGCCCAGGCTACCGGGAGGTTTGGTCTTGTTATTGATGCAGGCGTCCAGCGCCTGAGAGAGCGTAGCGTTTTGCGTGGAAGAGATAGCTGGGATCATGGAGTTTTATCTTGTCGTGCCAGGAAAAGGCGCTAGTGTAGGACTTAAGCGGGCTAAAAACAAATACAGCGCAAATAAAAAACGCATAAGACAAATATTCGTGCAATTACTGTTACGCAAGTGGCTCCGGCATAGTCTATCCCCTTTCGGGTACCATTATGCTTTTTCCGAACTCGTCGCCGTCGAACCAAATTATGAAAAATCCTTCCGAATACTACGGCCAGCAATACAACGCACGCGCCGGCATTCCAGACCATCCTTATATTTTCACTCGCTGGGTCAACCAGTCTTCGCTGGTGCGCCGCACCAATGCCGGCCTGTATGACCTGATGTATGGCGACCGCACCGGCGAAAGGCTGGACCTGTTCCCAACCCGTACTCCGGGCGGCCCTTTGCTGGTGTTTATTCACGGCGGCTGGTGGCGCTCGCTGGACAAGTCCGATTTTTCGATGATCGCGCCCGCCTTCACTGCGGCTGGCATCAATGTCGCGCTGACCAACTACACGCTGGCGCCTGGCGCCAGCATAGAAGAGATCGTGCAGCAGCAGTTACGCGCTTTGGCCTGGCTATACAGGAACGTGGAGAAATACGATATCGACCCACAACGCATCGTGGTAGCAGGCCATTCCGCCGGCGCGCATCTGGCGGCAATGATGATGGCCGCGCAATGGCCGACTTATGCAGCCGACCTGCCGGCAGACATGATCAAAGCCGGCGTGCTGGCTTCCGGCCTCTATGACCTGACGCCGGTTCCACATGCGGAATTTGTCAATGTGGACCTGAAGCTGACGAATGAAAGCGCAGTCCGCCTGTCGCCGGGCTTCATGCCGCAATCACACAATACGCCTTTCATTACGGCAGTGGGCGGACTGGAATCGGATGAGTTCAAGCGCCAGACCGGCCTGATCGCCAGCGCGTGGAAAGCTCAACACCGCGCGGACATACCGCTGCCGGAAGCCAACCACCTGACAATCTGCGATGCCTTGACGGACAAGGACAGTGCCTTGTTCAAGGAGATGGTGGAATTGGTTGCCAGCGTTTAGGCTGTACTTTTAACGATGCCGGCTTGTTTTTGCTGAAGCAAGACCGGTGCTGTAGCGCAATGCGCAGCACCGGAAGTCAACTTGATGGAATCAGTAATAAAAGCGGTTGAACAGCACAACAGCCCATGTAGCAACCGCAATCAGGAAAGTCAGCAACACTGCTGCACTGCCAAAATCCTTGGCGTTCTTGGATAGCGAATGGCGCTCCAGTGATACCCGGTCCACCACCGCTTCTATCGCCGAATTGATCAGCTCCACGACCAGCACCAGCACCAAAACCGCAATCATCATCAGTTTTTCAAACGCCGACACCGGCATGGCCAGCGCAACAACGGAGCCTATGATGACCAGCACCAGTTCTTGCCGGAACGCATGTTCGTTCTTCCACGCATTTTTAAATCCATCGATGGAATAAAAAAACGCCGAAAATATCCTCTTTAAGCCGCTCTTGCTTTTAAATTCGCTGATCGGCTGTTCTTGATTAGACATGCAGGCCCTTGTTGCTTGTTAAGGATGGAGAGTGCCGCTTGCCTGCCTGCGGATATTTACCCGCAGCAAACCCGCAGGCGGATTTTAACAGGACTCCTCAGTGCAGCAATGTTTGCCGCCGCACAAGACTGGGCAGTTTTAGAATAATTGTCCAGCGATTGTTATTTTTGAAAGTCATTAAGTAAATTTCATGACAGCAAGCTGACGCGCTTTTCACATTGTGGTATAACTAAGCTTACTGCATTGCACCAACCCTCATCATGAAAAACGATACCCCGAACGATAAAACCTCGATACAGGTGATAGAGCGCCTGGTATCGCTGCTGGACGCGCTGTCCAACTACCAAGACCCGGTGAGCCTGAAAGAGCTGGCGATCGAGACCGGCCTGCACCCGTCCACTGCGCACCGCATCCTGAATGACCTCGTCACCACTCGTTTTGTCGACCGTGCGGAGCCCGGCACCTATCGCCTGGGCATGCGTCTGCTGGAACTGGGCAATATCGTCAAAAGCCGCCTGAACGTGCGCGAAGCCGCGCTGGAATTTATGCGCACGCTGCACCGCCAGACGCATCAGACCGTTAACCTGTCTGTGCGCCAGGGTGATGAGATCGTCTACATAGACCGTGCCTTTTCAGAACGTTCGGGAATGCAGGTCGTGCGCGCCATCGGCGGCCGCGCACCGCTGCATCTGACGTCCACCGGCAAGCTGTTCCTGTCGCTGGACGAACCCAAAGCCATCCGTGCTTATGCAACGCGCACCGGCCTGGCAGGCCACAACAAGAACTCCATTACCGACCTTAGCAAGCTGGAAGGCGAGCTGCGCGCCGTGCGCGAATACGGTTTTGCAAGGGACAATGAAGAACTGGAGCTAGGCGTGCGCTGCATGGCGGCAGGCATCCGTGACGACAGCGGCAGGATGATCGCCGGTCTGTCTATCTCGGCGCCGGCTGATCGCCTGCAGGAAGAATGGCTGGGCGACCTGATCAGCACCGCCGCGCAGATTTCTGCCACCCTCGGGTATGTAGAATCGCAGGCTGTCTGAGCCTGCTTGTTTTGTTGGGATTGCCCGCCAGGACTGGCCGCCAATCATCAATTACATTGACCGGCTTACTCGCAGGCCAATGAAGCTACATTAAACCGCTGCCCCTGTCCTCTCCCAGCGCGGCAGATAATAATTATCGCCATCCAGTGAGAACAGCAGCCGCTTCACTTGTCCGGTAATCAGCTCGCGTTTCACAAAACCGATAAAACGCGAATCTTCACTGTTGTCGCGGTTATCGCCCAGCATCAGGTATTGCCCTTCCGGCACCTTCACAGGACCAAAATTGCGCATCGCCAGGCGGCCCGGCATAACGATGATGCCGTGCTGCAGCGTATCCATGCTCTCGTGCAGCACCAGCTGTTCACCCGGGTATTCACGTTCCGGCGTCTTGTGTTTTTTATCGACGTTGTCCAGCAGCTTGTAGTCGGCCTGCACGCCATTGATGACCAGATGCTCTTCTTTCATCTCCACCACGTCGCCGGGTACGGCGATCAGACGCTTGACGAGACGCACGCCATTCTTGGGTGAACTGAAAGTAACGACATCGCCGCGCTGCGGATCTGCAAGGCGCTTGACGATGACATCGGTAAACGGCAGCTTGATGTCGTAGGCCAGGCGGTCGCAAATGACCCTGTCCCCTTCCACCAGCGTTGGGTACATGGAACTGGACGGCACCAGATACCAGTCTGCCAGCGCGCTGCGCACCATCATCATGCAGAACAGGAACAGCAGAAATCCCTTATTGTCTGAAACGAGTTTCCTGGCGTATAACATGGTGGATGTCTCCGAAAAAGGCCGGCTCGGAATGGCTGGCAGGCTTTGGACAAAAAAGCACGCTGAAAAGTTCATCTCAGCTGGCGGCCAGACTTGAAATCAACTACATCAGCTAATTTGAAACATCTCTCATCAATCTTGGCCGCTTTTAGACGTGGTGTATTTGGACCCAAATGCCAGCATCAAGCCACTCGCCATATAAACGCAAGCCTGCCAGTA
>JAYSKH010000280.1:0-1499 GCA_043726505.1 Undibacterium sp.
ACCCCGGCGATATTGTGACGTGGTGATATCCACCAGTGGGTACCTGCAATACCACCCCATTCAAATTCGCCAACGGAAGCTGGTGGGTCTATCGATGACGGTTTCATTGTTACCGCGCCACCAAGACCAAAGCCCTTGCCCGGTACATCACCTACTCCTGGGAAAGCGATGCCCGTCCAGGCAGGCAAATGGTTTTGCATCATCAGCCTGATCGTCTCGGGCCCGAGCAAGGTATCGCCATCGGGCATGAAGCTGCGCATCAGCTCCAGCATGTCCTGCATGCTTGATACCAGGCCGCCACCGCCAGACAGACGTGCCACTGGCGTGGTGAATGCGCCGGGGTAAGGTGACTTGTCGAGCTTGCGCAAGCCACGCTGCAGGATATTTTGCGGGTCAGTACCGGCATAGTAAGACGCCAGCCTGTCCAGTTTATGTTCAGGCACGACAAAGCTGGTGTCATGCATGGCCAGGGGATTGAATAAGCGCAATTGCAGGAAGCGGTCAAAGTTCATGCCACTGACCACTTCGACCAGGCGCGCCAGCACATCTGTGGCGATCGAATATTCCCAGGCTTCACCGGGATGAAAACTCAGCGGCAATTCTGCCAGCACATCCATCATCTCGGCCAGAGTAGTGAAGGCATTCATGACCCGCTTTTCATTGTAGGCCTTGTACATGACCGTACCATGATCGAGCAGGCCATAGCTGAGGCCAGCGGTATGGCAAAGCAAATGCCTGATGGTGATCTTGTTGCGTGCTGGTTCGGTATCGTCAATGCGGGTTGCACCGGGTTTGAGCACCTGCAGATGCGCCAGTTGCGGCAGGAATTCTTCGGCCGGTTGATCGAGTTCAAGCTTGCCATCTTCCATCAATAGCAGCACCGCTACTGAGGTGATCAGCTTGGTATTGGAAAAAACCCGGAACAGATGGTCGTCGCGCATTGGTGTCTGGCTTTCGCGGTCGGCCCAGCCTGTGCAATGCTGGTGCACCAGTTCTCGCCCGACCAGCACCGCAGTCGAGACACCGGACAGGATTTGCCTGTCCACATATTTTTGCATCGCTGCGTTGATTGGGCTGAAATCGTAAGTCATTTACCAGATATTGAAGCTACAAAGGGTATATCCTACCCTCAACTCAACATATACTGCCAGCTAAAGAACACCGTCAGGCCGACGATGATGGTTGCCAACTGATGCCTGGTCACCGCGCACAGCAAGGCTGCCACAGTCGCCGCCACCAGTTGCGGATTGCGCCAGCTCAATTCCAGCTCCTTGCCATGCGGCGACAGGATCATGGGGACTATGATGGCAGTCAGCACCGTCACAGGCACAAACTCCAGCGCCTTTTTGAGGTTACCGGAAAATGCCACACGGTCACCAAGGATGAAGATCTGGGCTTTCACCAGAAAGGTGATGACTGCCATGCCCAGGATGGTCAAAGTGATATTCATGCCTGCTCCGCTACGATTTGTTTTTCTTTATTGAAACGCGACACCAGCA
>JAYSKH010000281.1:0-3068 GCA_043726505.1 Undibacterium sp.
AAACCGGCACCGGCAAAACCGCCGGCTTCACGCTGCCCATCCTGCAGCGCCTGTCCACCGGCCCCAATGCGCCGCAAAGCAACCTGACCCGCCGCTCCATCCGCACGCTGATCCTGACGCCGACCCGTGAACTGGCCGCCCAGGTCGAAGAAAGCGTACGCACTTACGGTAAATACCTGAACCTGACTTCCGGCGTCATCTTCGGTGGCGTTGGCATCAATCCGCAGATCAAACTGCTGAAACACGGCGTGGACATCCTGGTAGCGACGCCTGGCCGCCTGCTGGACCACATGCAGCAAGGCACTGTCAGCCTGGACAAGATAGAAATCCTGGTGCTGGACGAAGCAGACCGCATGCTGGACATGGGCTTCATCCACGATATCAAAAAAGTGCTGGCAAAACTGCCGCCTAAACGCCAGAACCTGCTGTTCTCGGCCACCTTCTCCGATGAGATCAAGACACTGGCCGACAAGTTGCTGAACAACCCGGCGATGATAGAAGTCGCGCGCCGCAATTCCACCGTTGAAGTCATCGCGCAGAAAGTGCATCCGGTAGACCGCGACAAAAAACATCCACTGCTGGCCCATCTTATCAAGGCCAACAACTGGAAGCAGGTACTGGTATTTACACGCACCAAGCATGGCGCGAACAAACTCGTGGAACAGCTGGCCAGGGACGAGATCACCAGCATGGCGATTCACGGCAACAAGAGCCAGTCCGCCCGCACCAAGGCACTGGCCGAGTTCAAGGACGGCAGCCTGCAGGTACTGATCGCCACTGACATCGCCGCACGCGGTATCGACATCGACCAGCTGCCGCACGTCGTCAACTACGACCTGCCGAACGTGCCTGAAGATTACGTGCACCGTATAGGCAGGACGGGCCGCGCCGGAGCCACCGGCGAAGCAGTGTCGCTGGTGTGCGTGGACGAATTCAAGCTGCTGGCCGATATTGAAAAACTGATCAAGCGCCAGTTGCCGAAAGAATTCATCGAAGGCTTTGAACCAGACCCCAATGCCAAGGCACAGCCGATACAGCTACGCAGCTTCCAGGGCAATCCACGCGGCGGTAATGGCGGCGGTGGTGGCAATGGCGGCGGCAGCCGTGCACCACGCTCCGGCCAGGGCGCAGGCGGCGGTGGCGGCGGCGGCCAAAGGCAGCAGCCGCGCGACGGCAACAGCCCGCACCGCACGTCGGTTAAACCGGCAGTAAAACAATCCACGCCACGCCGTTCTGGTGGTCGCGGCGGCGCGTAAAACCCGCATCGCTTGCCAACTAAAAAAGGGCGCTGCTCCCCGGACACAACCGGGAGCAGCGCTTTTTTACATTCGAACGAGACTAGCAAAGCACCATCAGCAGCGCTGATAGCGGCGTAAATATTTTCGTCTTTTTTTCGCCCACTAGCGGATGAAATGATTTATTTCATCGCCGACCATGCGGTTCGACGGATCAAAATAATGCGTGTGCGCGTGAGGGCCGGTGCAGAATTCGCCTTTTGCCGACATTACTCCCGGGCTCCAACGGTTTTCATCGTTGTCGCCATCCCATAAGAAGCGGCCAACATAGTCGCCGCTGCCATAGGCGTTTGTCCATTTGGAAAATCCGGAAGCTTTCAGCGACGGGTTCACCGCCCAGCCATACAATGAAGGAAAGCGCAGCGCATATAACTGGCGCAGCGGGCATCCCATTGAGAAAAATTTCGGATGTTTCAGGCGTTCGATGAAGCTGGGCCATTTGCGTTGATAATAACGGAACAGGTCGGCTGTCACGACCGTACCCTGGCTATGCGCTATGATGATGATTTCATCATAGCCCTGCGTCTCCAGATATTTGAGCATTGAATGGTAGCGCGCCATAATTTTCAGCCTGGGCGTCAAGCCTACCGGCCTCTCCCTGAGCCAGTTGTCGACGTCGATCGCAGTGTCCACCGCTACGCGGATTTTTTGAAAGAATCCTGAAAATGCATTGGAAAACCATTTGGTCGCGGCAACAAAGCTGAGTGTCGATCCGCCGACGACGGCGCCCATGTATTTCATTACCGAACTCAGTTCATACCCGCTGGATCCGCAAATGTACTGGACTAAGGTACCGCTAGGCAGAAGCAGAATAAAAGCGGCAATTGCCATGCCTGCCCCCAGTGCGGCACCGTGAAACCCGCCATCCAGCCATGCGCCCAGCGCCCTTGACCTGCCGGCATCGCGGGCATCCTTCGGAGGGAATATTTCCTTCAAAATTGAAGGGCCGAATCCGCAGATAATCAGCAACGCGGCAATTACCAGCGTGCCGAAATAGGCGAGTATCCAGATGCCTCCGCTAAAATCAACCAGCCTGTTGATGAAGTCATCCACCATGCTGGCTCCGCCAAATACGCTGGGAAAATGCGGAACATAGTTTTCCAGGCTAAATTCCGTCCTGCCGACCGCAGCGGAAACCGCCAGCCATAAAAACAGGATGACCGATAGCAACAGGGGCGCCGGAATAGACGCTGAAACAAGGCCAGTGTTGACTGCCTGCTTTTTGACAGTACTGATGTGTTTATCCAGATTCATGCGCAGGCTGTAGACAAGCAGCACCAGATTATTCACATACAAAAGCACCCACGTTAGCAGCAGGCCGAGAAACAGGCTTTCGACGAAATAGCCTATCCATTGCAATGCGCTCCACTGGCGGCTGTACGCGCAACATATATAGGTGCCGATGCCCAGCGCGGCAAGCGATCCGCACATGATCAGCCACAATGCCAGCGCTCCGGGCCTGCTACGCGCATACCTGCGCATGAATTCGACGCTCGCCACCGCAAGACACACAAGCTCGGCCCAGATCAGAGAAGCAGTATCCGGTGCCCAGCCTTTGATCAGCACAAAATACAGCGGCAGGCCCGCCGCGACAGCAAGCACGATGACTGGCACAAGAATATTGAACAGCAAAGGATAACGCCGCCCCGGTTCGCGCTCGAGCGACTTCAGCAAAAAATAAGCTGCCCCGAACGCACAAGCCACACCGAACACCACACACGCGCCAAGGCCGGCATATTGAACGTAAGATGCTTCCCGCATCTTACGTTCAAT
>JAYSKH010000282.1:0-4829 GCA_043726505.1 Undibacterium sp.
CAACCCTTACCACTACGGCCATCTGCCGGAAGTAACGGTCAATCCAGACGGCACCGGTTCCATCAAGAAGCACTACTGCATGGGCCGTATCTCGCATGAACTGATCCAGGTCATGCCGGACAACCGCACTGCACTGATGGGTGACGATTACACCAACGGTGGCTTGTTCATGTTCGTGGCAGACAAGGAAAAAGACCTGTCAGCCGGTACTTTGTACGTTGCCAAGCTGGGCGCTGGCTTCTCAGTTGACCCGGCAGCTGCCGGTGCCAAGCTGAGCTGGATCAACCTCGGCCACGCCACCAGCGCCGAGATCGAAAACCTGGCCAACACGCTGAAAGCGTCGGACATCCTGACTGTAGCGACGACTGATCCGGTCGATCCTACTTACACCAAGATATTTGCAGATGGCGTTGCCAACTGGGTCAAGATCAAACCGGGCATGGAAAAAGCAGCAGCTTTCCTGGAAACGCATCGCTACGCCGGCATCAAGGGCGCCAGCATGGGTTTCACCAAACTGGAAGGCACAACCGTCAACGCCAAGGACAAGATCGCTTACTCCGCGCTGCAAAACATTCAGGACTCCATGGTCAAAAACGGCAAGGGCTGGTCTGAAGCAAGCAATATCGCCCTGGACAAGCAACTGAAAGCCGGCGGCGTATTCGCCCACACGCTGACCAGCGGACAGAAAGACCTGGACGGCGCCGCCATCAACAGCGAATGGGTGCCGGTACAGACCAAGGCGCTGCTGGTCGGTGAAGACATCGCCGCCGATGCACTGGGCAACCTGGCCAATCCGGACAAGATCGCCAATCCGGACAACCTGAAGTTCTCGGAAAAAATGCGCACGCTGTTCATCGGCGAAGACAGCAGCACGCACGTCAACAACTTCCTGTGGGCATATAACGTCGACACCAAGGAACTGTCACGCGTCATGTCTATCCCCGCAGGTGGTGAATCCACAGGCTTGCATGCCGTGGATGAGATCAATGGCTGGACTTACATCATGTCCAACTTCCAGCATCCGGGCGACTGGAGCTCGCTGCACGCCAAAGTGCAGGCGACGCTGGACCCGCTGGTCCGCGCCAACTATAAAGACCGCTACGGTGCGGCAGTCGGCTACCTGACTGCAGACACTGCGAGCATCAAGCTGGCGGCAAAGGCATAAGCATGGATAGGTAAGCTCGCAGCAAGGGCTTAACTGCGAAAGGCAAGGTGAAAACCTTGCCTTTTTTTATTGTCTGGCCGCTCAGGCGATAGCTGTATTGATGCTTGTTGTGGCTGCTTCAACGTTCGTGTGTACGCTATGCGAACAAAAATACCCGTTTCGTTGACGTTGCTTCGCGTCGGCTCCTACACTGCAAACGCATTGAGGCCAAGGCCATCAATCTGCTGAGTGCAGAGCGAAGGCAGCGCCCACAGGAAATCAACATCAACGAACGGTTATTGAGATGAATACAAGTACGCTGCACGATATGCGGGACAAAAGCGACCGGCAAGACAGAAGCTGGACAGACGACCTGACCCGAATTCCTTACTGGATCTATCAGGACAAACCCGTCTATGACGATGAGCAGCAAAAGATTTTCTCGGGCCCGACCTGGAGTTATCTGTGCCTGGATGCGGAGATTCCCAATAAAGGAGATTTTCGCACTACCTTCATCGGCGAGATGCCCGTCATTGTCGTGCGCGGTGAAGACGAAGAAATTTATTCCTTTGAAAACCGCTGCGCCCATCGCGGTGCGCTGATTGCGCTGGAAGACGGCGGCAATGCCGAGGATTTTACCTGCGTCTACCATGCGTGGCGCTATGACCTGGAAGGCAATCTGAAAGGCGTCGCTTTCCAGAACGGTGTCAACGGCAAGGGCGGCATGCCGGAGACCTTCTGCATGGAAAACCACGGCCCGCGCAAGCTGCGTACTGCGGTGGTGTGCGGTCTGGTATTCGGTAGCCTGCATGATGACGTGCTGCCGATAGAAGAATATCTGGGCGACGAGATCCTCAGCCGCATAGAGCGTGTCATGTGCAAGCCGGTGGAAGTGACTGGCCGCTTCAAGCAGATGTTGCCCAATAACTGGAAGCTGTACGTAGAGAACGTCAAGGATTCTTACCATGCCAGCCTGCTGCACGTGTTCTTTACGACCTTCCGCATCAACCGCCTGTCTCAACGCGGCGGCGTCATCGTCAGCGAGAGCGGCGGCAACCATGTGAGTTTTTCCGCGATTGATCCGGCGGAAGCACAAAGTGAGGAATACGACGCGGAGAAACTGCGCTCCGACAAGGATGATTATCGCCTCGCAGATCCAACGATGCTGGACGGCATTGACGAGTTCGGCGATGGCGTGACCTTGCAGATACTGTCGGTGTTACCGGGCTTTGTCCTGCAGCAGATCCAGAACTGCCTGGCGATCCGCCAGGTATTGCCAAAGGGGCAGGAAAGCACAGAACTGAACTGGACCTATTTTGGCTTTGCCGACGATACTCCGGAATTGCGGCGCAAGCGCCATCGGCAATCCAACCTGGTCGGCGCTGCTGGCTTTGTGTCGATGGAAGACGGCGCTGTCGGTGGATTCGTGCAGCGCGGCGTCATGCGGGCTGCCGAAGAAAAGGCCATCGTCGCCATGGGCGGAGCGGGCACGGAAAGCGTCACCTACCGCGCGACGGAAACCTCAGTGCGGGGATTCTGGAAGGCTTACCGAACTTACATGGGACTTTGATAATGGCAACACCGATCACTTACGAACAACTGAATGTTCTCAACGCCATGTATGCGCAATGCATAGACGACGACCGTCTGGAGCATTGGCCGGATTTTTTCCTGCAGGACTGCCTGTACAAGATCACCAATGCAGAAAACCATCGCCAGGGCATGGAAGCAGGCATCGTCTACGCGGATTCAAAAGGCATGCTGCAGGACAGGGTGAGCGCGCTGCGCGAAGCCAATGTGTATGAGCGCCAGTCTTACCGGCACATCGTCAGCATGCCGGTAATGGGAGAAGCGGCTCAAGGCCGTGTATCCGTGGAAACCTCATTTATGGTAGTGCGTATCATGCGCGGCGGAAAATCCGACCTGTTCGCCACCGGCAAATATGTGGATCAGGTGGTACAGGATGCGTCCGGCGCGCTGAAGTTTGCGGAGCGCATCGTCATCTGCGACAGCATCAGCATTGATACGCTGCTGGCGATTCCGCTGTGATTAACCTTGCGCCGACTTTGATACCGATCTGATGAAAAAAGAAAGAATAGCAATCGCCATCGGCGACCCCAATGGCATAGGCCCGGAAATCGCCGTGAAGGCTGCCGCGAGTTTTATCGGCAGCGATGTCCAGCTGGTACTAGTTGGTGATGAACTGGTGCTGCGCCATTACATGCGGCAGCATGCGGAAGGTTTACCGCTGTGGCCGCTGGCGGATGCCCCCAACGACAATGATGCCGGCCTTGCCAGCATGCTGTATGCGCCGGTGACGTCGCTGCCGCAGGCCCGCTTTGCACCAGGCGTCATTGATGCCGAGGCGGGCAGGGCAACGGTTGCCTACGTGCGCGAAGCCGTCAGGCTGGCACAGGCAGGCGAGGTTGCGGCTATAGTCGGCTGCCCGCATTCAGAGACGGCAGTCAATAGCGCCGGTATTCCTTTTTCCGGTTATCCGGGGTTGATCGCAGAACTCACGCACACGCCTCAGGATGAAGTCTTTTTGATGCTGGCAGCGGCAGGCCTGCGCATCGCTCATGTGACGCTGCATGAAAGCGTACGCACAGCGCTGCAAAGGCTGACGGTGGATCTGGTCGTCAAGGCTGGCGTGGCGGCTGCCTGCGCAGTGCGTCGGCTGGGTGTTGATAAGGTCAGTATGGGAGTGTTCGGTATTAATCCGCATGCTGGCGAAGATGGCCTGTTCGGTGACGATGACGAACGCATCACCAAGCCTGCGGTAGCGCAACTACGGGCGATGGGCATCGCCGCCGACGGTCCGGCCGGGGCCGACCTGTTGCTGGGCCAGCGTCGGCATGACGTGTATCTGGCGATTTTCCATGATCAGGGCCACATCCCGGTCAAGCTGTTGAGCCCCTTGCGGGCCAGCGCGTTGACGATAGGCACCGAAGTGCTGTTCAGCAGCGTCGGCCATGGCAGCGCCTTCGATATCGCGGGCCGCGGTCTTGCCGATCCCGTGTCCGTCATTGAAACCGTCAATCTGCTGCGCCAGGCAGTGCAGCGCAGGAGTGCAGCATGAGTTTTACAGTCCATATCGCACAATCGGATATCAGCTTCAGCTGCGCTGCTGGAACGACGATCCTGGATGCCGCCAAAGCCGCAGGATATGAAATGCCGTATTCCTGCCGCACCGGTATTTGCGGAAGCTGCAAGGGCCGCATCATAGAGGGCGATGTGCAGGCGCCGGCATTAATGGAAGGCATCAGCAAGGAAGAGCGCGAATCAGGCTGCACGCTGTTTTGCCAGGCCAAGCCGGTATCGGATATTCAGATCGCACCGCGTTCTATCAGCAAGCTGGACCCGAATGCGCATAAGCTGATAAAGGCCAAGGTCTACCGTGTGACACGGGCTGCCGATGACGTATCGCTGCTGCAGTTGCGCTTTCCCGCGGGCACCAAGGTGAAGTTCAAGGCAGGCCAGTATTTGCAGGTGCTGCTGGAAGGCGGCGCGCGCCGCAGTTTCTCCATGGCGAATCCGCCGCAGCAAAGCGACGGCGTGCAGCTGCATATCCGCCATCTGGCTGGAGGAAAATTTTCTTCTTACCTGGAGGCGGGCGCAGATGCCGGCGACATCGTCAATGTGGAGATGGCGTTTGGTGATTTTTATCTGCGTGAGGATAGCGACA
>JAYSKH010000283.1:0-14174 GCA_043726505.1 Undibacterium sp.
TCGGAAGGCCAGCCGATACTGTGGTGGTCTACCGATCCGCGCATGGTGCTGATGACCGCCGACTTCAAGGTGGCAGACAGCCTGAAGAAAAAACTCCGAAAAACCAACCGCGACGGCCATTGGGAAATCCGCTTCGACAGCGCCTTTGAGCAGGTCATGCGCGCCTGCGCCGCACCGCGCCGGGATGGCGCAGGCACGTGGATATCGGAAGAAATTGTCGCCGGCTATACGGAACTGCACCGGCGCGGTTATGCGCATTCGTCGGAAGCATGGCTGGATGGACAACTGGTAGGCGGTGCCTATGGCGTCTGCATAGGCCGCATGTTCTACGGCGAATCCATGTTTGCCCGCGTCAGCGACGCGTCCAAGATCGCACTGGCCCATCTGGTGCACTTCCTGTCTGCGAATGGCGTAACAATGATAGACTGCCAGCAGGAAACCTCGCATCTTGCCTCCTTGGGGGCCGCACCTATACCGCGCACAGAATTTATTGACAGGTTGCAACAGGCGATTGTTGCGCCGGATATCAGGGACTGGACGCCCATGCCCTGGCAAATGAAAAATGAGTAAACCGTGAGCCAACTCAACGAACTACCGTTTTCCAGCATACAGTTTTATGCAACTGCCCCGTACCCATGCAGCTACCTGGATGGCTTGCAGGCACGCTCGCAAGTAGCGACACCGGCCCATCTGATCAATGCCGACGCTTATTCCGAGCTGGTCAAGAACGGCTTCCGCCGCAGCGGCATCTTTACCTACCGCCCCCATTGCGATGGCTGCAATGCCTGCACGCCGGTGCGCGTGCGCACGGCGGAATTCGTGCCCAACCGCAGCCAGCGCCGCGCCGAAAGCCGGCACGGTGGACTGACCACGAGGATCACCACGCTGGCCTACGTACATGAGCACTATGCACTGTACCTGCGCTACCAGAACGCCCGGCATGCCGGCGGCGGCATGGACCATGACAGCCGCGACCAGTATGCGCAGTTCCTGCTGCAAAGCCGCGTCAACACGCGTCTGGTCGAGTTCCGCGATGAACAGGACGTACTGCGCATGGTCAGCATCATCGACGTGCTCAACGATGGCTTGTCTTCTGTCTACACCTTCTACGATCCGGATGATGCCAGCGCTTCGTACGGCACCTATAACGTGCTGTGGCAAATCCGCCAGACGCAGGAGCTGGACCTGCCCTATCTGTACCTGGGCTACTGGATACAGGCCAGCGCCAAGATGGCCTACAAGACCAATTTCAAACCGCTGGATGCGCTGCTGCTCGGCCAGTGGCAAGACCTGCAGGTGTAAGTCTTCTGCAGGTCTTCACCGGCCCGGCACAGCCTGTTGCCGTGCAAGCCAGCGCCTCCATGAAACAAGCTTTTCCCCTCTACACGTTTTTATTACACGTTTTTATTTATGTCCGACAAATTGTTATACGCACTAGCACGCCCCGTCCTGTTTTCCATGGATGCTGAAGAAGCCCACCATTTCACACTGCCCGCACTGAAGCGCGCCGCATCCATGGGTCTTACCCGGCTAATAACAAAACCGGCGTCCGACCCGCGCACGGTGATGGGTATCCGCTTTCCCAATCCGGTTGGCCTGGCTGCGGGCCTGGACAAGGACGGCGCCTATATAGACGGCCTGGCTGCGCTGGGCTTCGGCTCCATAGAAATAGGCACTGTCACGCCGCGCGCGCAACCGGGCAACCCCAGGCCGCGCATGTTTCGCCTGCCCGCAGCGAACGCCATCATCAACCGCATGGGTTTCAACAACGGCGGCGTTGATGCCTTCGTCAATAATGTGCAGGCATCACGCTTCTACCAGGAAAAACAGGGCGTGCTCGGCCTCAACATCGGCAAGAACGCGGCAACACCAATAGAAAATGCAGCAGAAGATTATCTGCATTGCCTAGCCAAGGTATATCCGTATGCCAGTTATGTGACCGTCAATATCTCCTCGCCCAACACCAAGAACCTGCGCCAGCTGCAAGGCGCCAGCGAGTTGGACTCACTGCTGTCACAACTGAAGGACGCGCAGCAAAGGCTGGCAGACCAGCATAAGCGCTACGTCCCCATTACGCTGAAGATTGCGCCGGATATCGACGATGAACAGGTCAAGAACATTGCCGATGCACTGCTCAGGCACAAGATAGATGGCGTCATCGCTACCAATACCACGATCACACGCGACGCCGTTAAAGATCTGAAGTATGGTGCTGAAGCCGGCGGCCTGTCAGGGGCGCCTGTGTTCGAATTGTCCAACAAGGTCGTGCAAGCGCTGAAGGCAGAAATGGGCGATGCACTGCCCATCATCGGCGTCGGCGGGATTTTGTCCGGTGCGGATGCCGCTGCCAAGATGGCGGCCGGCGCATCGCTGGTACAACTGTATTCGGGCCTGATTTACCGCGGCCCGGCGCTGGTGCGCGAGTGCGCTGCAGCTTTGCGCAAAAGCAGATAAAGTAAGCCACCTTCAACTCATCTTATCTAACCAAGCTCACCATGCAAAAGATCCAACTCGGCACCAGTAATCTGCAAGTCACAAAAATCTGCCTGGGCACCATGACCTTCGGCGAACAAAACACCGAAGCAGAAGCGCATAACCAGCTGGATTATGCGCTGGAGTGCGGCGTCAACTTTATCGATACTGCCGAGATGTATCCGGTACAGGCGCGTGCCGAAACTACAGGCTCTACCGAAAAGTATATCGGCACTTGGCTGAAAAAATCCGGCAGGCGTAGCGATATCGTGCTGGCCACCAAAACTGCCGGCCCTTCGCGCGGTTTCGGCTGGATACGCAACGGCAATACCGACCTGACGCCGGAAAACATCCGCGCAGCAGTGGAAACCAGTCTGCAAAGGCTGCAAACCGATTACATCGACCTGTACCAGCTGCACTGGCCCAGCCGCAATGCGCCTATTTTCGGCCAGCGCAACTTTGATCCCGCACTGGAACGCCCGTCCGTCGCCGTCGAAGAAACGCTGGGCGTGCTGGACGAGCTGGTCAAGTCCGGCAAGATCCGCCAGATCGGCGTATCCAATGAAACGCCATGGGGCGTCAGCGAATTCATCAAACAGTCTGAAAAACACCATCAGGCGCGCATCGTCTCCATCCAGAATCCCTACCATCTGATGAACCGCAGTTTTGAACAGGGCCTGGACGAAACCTGTTTCCGCGACCAGGTCGGCTTGCTGGCATACAGCCCACTGGCATTCGGCCAGCTCAGCGCCAAATACGCGGATGACGCCAATGCGCGCGGCCGGCTGACAATTTTCCCGCCCACATGGAGCCCCCGCTATATGCGCCCCGCCGTGCTGGTGGCGGTAAAACGCTATGCAGAACTGGCACGCGCCAATGGGCTGACGCCGGCACAGCTGGCGCTGGCCTGGTGCTACTCGCGCTGGTTTGTCGCCAGCACCATCATCGGCGCGACCAATATGGAACAGCTGAAGGAAAATATCGATGCGCTCGATATCAAGCTGTCCGACGAACTGATCGCTGCCGTCAATGCCATCCATGCGGAGATGGCCAACCCGGCGCAATAGGCCGGAAATAAGCTGCAAAGACTGACAAGAAAATGGCCATGCAATGCATGGCCATTTTGTTTCTACACGCAATCCGATAGCAGATCATGCACAGGCATTACTTCTGTGCACGGACCACAATGGGCACATTACATAATTCTATATACCCGGCAGCGTATTTATACCAGTCTCCTCCGCGGTTCCTCTGCGCATCCACAATCGCCTTATAGGTCGGCGTATCGGTGCGTATCACTTCCAGCCGGGTACGCTCCGCCTCCGGCACGTCAGCCGCAACTCGTATCGCCTTGATAGGCACCTGCTGCTCCGGTTTTTCATAAAATCCCAACGGGCCGGTGCCGCGCGGCAGCGACGATAGTAATTCGATTCCCTGCATCACGCGGCCTACCAGCGTCACGTTACGGTCCAGGTGACGCGGCGCATGGCCGGTCACCACATAGAGTTCTGCTCCGCCACCGCTATCTGCGTCGTTGTCGCGCCCGGCGCCCACCATGCCGTAGCAGTGGGCCAGCCATGCACGCCCAGTTTTAGGATCGCGTCCGGCTGGAAAGCCGTTGGCAATGCCGGTCTGCGGCGCATAACCATCGGCATCCGGCAGGCGCGTAAATGGCAGGCTGGCAGCGTACTTGACGGTGAACTCTTCCGGCAGCGTTTTCTTAGCGGTTTTGATTTCTTTTTTGCCGTCGGCATCACCCCACTGCACCACGTAATTATCCTGAGAGCGCAGAATCGTCAGGCCATCGAAATAATGTTCACGCACCAGCGCCTTGATGTTGGCAGCGTGCTTGGGCGCAAAATTCGGCGCCAGCTCTATCACCACCCTGCCCTGCGGCACATCAAGATATAGCGTGTTTTCACTATCCAGCGGACGCCAGTCGGCGGCAGTGGACGCCTTGACCAGGTCGGCCATGGTCGGCCTCGGAAGTTTGTCTTTGGCCTGCCCACTGCCTGCAATCATCGCGCTGCACAAAACCAGAGCTAACGCGCCGGGGCGGAAGTGAAAAACATGCATGTAGAACTCCTGTATTTTTGCCGTGATTTTTCTGCAGGGATTGCTGATGATCGGTTTACTACTCGCTTTAATTGCCTGCATCTATTCGTTGCATCTGCCGCCCGCTTCTACTACTTGCTTCTACTGCTTGCTTCTACTACTTATTTATTACCTGTTACTATCAACGCTAAAGTTACGCGAGCAGTACACATTTGTCTAGATGGGCATACAAAAAAGGGAGACCTCAATGAAGATCAGGATCAAGAGACGGCAAGCAGCGCTTGCATTGACGCTGGCATCAAGTATGGCCATGGCGGCGCTGCTTAGCGCATGTACGTCAATGGCCACCATGACTGCCGCATCCAGCCCGTCAACCGACTCCACGCCGCCATTGATCTTCGTACACGGCAACGGCGATACCGCCGCATTGTGGCAAACCACGCTATGGCGCTACGAATCCAACGGCTGGCCGCGCGACCGCCTGTATGCCATTGACTTCCCAAATCCGCTGGCCCGCGATGACGATAACAAGCTGCAACCCGGCCACACGTCGACGACAGAACAAAGAGACTACCTACAGGCAGAAATAGACAATGTGCTCAAGGCCACCGGCGCCAGCAAGGTGGTGCTGATCGCCAATTCCCGCGGCGGCAATGCCGTGCGCAATGTGGTGCTAACCGAATATCAGACAGATCCTGCCGCCGTCAAGGTAAGCCACGCGATATTGGGCGGCACGCCAAATCACGGCGTGTGGGCCGTCAAGGGTATGCGGGAGGCAAATGAATTTTCAGGCACAGGGCCTTTCCTGAGCATGCTGAACGCGCCGAAAAATGCGGCTGGCGACGAAGTGACAGGTCCAGTCAAATGGATGACGGTGCGCTCGGACAACAACGATAAGTTTGCGCAGCCGGACGGCGTCTGGATAGGCGCCAAGGGCACACCAACCAATATCCCCTATACCGGGCCTGAACTGAAAGGCGCGACCAATATCGTCATCGCCGGCATAGACCACAGGGAAACCTCGTACAGTCCGGCAGCATTTGCAGCGACGTACAAATTCATCACCGGCTCGGCGCCTGCAACAGTAGAGATAAAGCCGGAAGCTCGCGTCAGCCTTAGCGGTAAAGTAACGGGCCTGGGCGCCGATCCTCGCAATGCGGCTACCGGCAATTATGGCAACAACCTGCCATTACCCGGTGCGCAGCTGGATATCTACGCGGTGCAGCCCCCATCCGGCAACTCCCCTGGCGCGCGGACCAGCGCAGCTGCCTACAGCAAGCGCATAGGCAGCGACGGCCTGTGGGGTCCATTCGACACGCAACCGGGCACAGCCTATGAATTTGTCATTTCCGCGCCCGGCTACGCGGTAACGCATATTTACCGCAGCCCCTTCCCCCGCTCCAGCAATATCGTCCATCTGCGGGCGGAAAGAATTGCCGATAGCGACAAGGATGCAAAAGCCATTGTGATACTGACGCGCCCGCGCGGCTACCTCGATGCGGCGCGCGACAAGATGCTGCTGGATGGCAAAGCGCCTCCCGGCCTGCCGCCAACAGGCGCAGGCCTAGCTGCCAGCAAGCTGAAGCTGTCCAGCGTCGGTCAGCGCAGCATCAGTGCGGAATTCAATGGAGAAAAAGTCGCGGGGCAAACCTGGGACGCAAGCCAGGGCCACCTGGTGTTTCTGGAAATCAGCCAGTAAGTTTTTTCAGCCCGCGTTTTGGGCCGTTTTGGCCCATTTTCAGACCGCTATGAGCCTTATTGCGGAGGCGCAGGCTTCGAGCACTGCGCATCCTTGAACGGGCCCTTCAATATCTCCCAGCCGGGGCCGGGCGACACCTGCGAGCAGATCGTATAGTCATTGAAACGGCTGTGCCACCTGAAGTAGGCAGCCGGCCCCGCCACAACGGCTGACGCCGATAAAACCAGCACCATCCCAACCACAGCGCTGGCACTCGCCAGCCGCAACTTCATACGCCCTCCATACAGAAAGCTAGTTCGCTGCTCAACCCGATAAGCTGTACCGCAGCTTCGGCGCGCGCGGGTGAATCGCAAATGCTGATATTGAATGTGACCATCTCGTGCTCCCATTGAATGTTGGATGCGGAAATGATACGACTTTCCGCTTGCCGCCGTGCGGAAAAAATATACCTCATTTCATAGCAGGCGCAGCTAAGCAAATCAAAGTTCAAATAAGGATATACGTTTTTATACGTTTTTTTCCTGTAGGCATGCTGCTAAGCTGATTTCCACTCCCTGAATCGCCCTGGCCCACCGCCGTCGCGGTGCATGCCGCCCTCGCCCATGAAGCTACCCGCGCATGCAGAAATCGGCCAGCAGCCTCGGCCACCTTTGAATCATCTTTCACAGAAAACTATGAGTAATGAACTTACGCCGACGCCAGCCGCGTTTGCTCCCAGATTTCCCTGGCTGGGCGTTTGGTCCGCCGATGCAGCAACACCCCGCCGCGCGCCTGTCAAGGCACTGGCCGGATTTGTTATCGCATGGGCCCTGCTATTCCTGATCCTGAAAGGCATGCCCTTGCCCGCCGGCATGAGCATTACTGCAAAAGCGACGCTGGCCGTCATGGCCTGGGCTGCCACCATCTGGATATTTGAAGCGGTGCCGGTCGCCGTATCCGGCCTGCTGATCCCCATGCTGCTGGTACTGACCAATGCAGTTCCCGGCCTGGGCAAGGCGGCCGGAGGATTTACTAATCCGGTGGTATTTCTGTGCCTGGTGGCCTTCATCTTTTCCGCCATCATGCAGATCGCCGGGCTGGACAGGCGCATCGCGCTGGGCATCCTGAACAAGGTCAAGGTACGCACCGTCAATGGTTTGATCTGGACCATGTTTGGCGTCAATCTGGTGCTGTGCTTTATCGTACCGGCCGCCAATGCGCGCGCCGCCACGCTGCTACCCGTCGTCAACGGTCTGACCGGTTTTTTTGGCGACAGCCCGCAAGAGCGCAACGCCAAGAAGGCCATCGTCATACAGACGCTGGTCTACGGCTCCATGATCAGCGGCATGTGCATCCTGACGGCCCACCTGCCCAACCTGGTGCTCAGCGGCCTGTTCAGCAGCGAACTGAAACTGAATATTTCTTATCTGAACTGGTTCAAGCTGCAATGGCCTTATCTTGGCATGTTTGTACTGACACAGTGGTGGGTACAATATTATTTCCGCACGCGCAGCGTCAGCATACCGGGCGGACAGCAGACAATACAGGCAGAGCAGCGCGCGCTGCCCAAAGCCGGCACGCAGGATAAATCCATCCTCGTGGTATTCGGCCTGGTGGCAGTGTTCTGGGCGACAGAGCAATGGCACAAGCTGCCGACGGACGTCACTGCACTGCTCGGACTGGCGGCGATTTTCACGCCCGGTCTGCTGAACATGAAATGGAAAGACATCCAGGACCGCACCATGTGGGGCACCGTGTTCCTGCTGGCAGGCGCGTTGTCGATTTCGTCGGCGATCAGCAGCACTGGCCTGGCGCAGTGGCTGGCATCGCAGATCCAGTCGGTTGCACAGGGCCATCCGTGGTGGGGCATCCTGCTGATCGTCATGCTGGGCACCCACGTGATACGCCTGGGCATGCTGTCCAACGTGGCCGCCGTCACGATGCTGGCACCGGTACTGCTGGCACTGGCGCCCAAACTGGGCCTGCACCCGGTGGCATTCACGATGCTGGTCGCCGATACCGACAGCTTTGCCTACATCCTGCCTACGCAGATTACCGCCGCCGTCATTGCCTATGGCAGCGGCGCCTTTACGACCGAAGACTATGCAAAGGTAGGCGTGGTTTCCGTGCTGATCGCAGTCGCCTACGGCATTGTCGTCATGGCGCCCTGGTATGCATTGCAGGGCATTCCATTGTGGAATCCCGCTGCGCCATGGCCGTTCTGATCATCACCGATTACTGCGTGCACTACAATTTATTGACAGGATACCCAACATGAGCAAACAAGATTCCGCCGCAGCCGACGACTACGCGTTGCTGCGCGACAAACTCGGCCTGCACTATGCACCGCAAGGTCTTTACCTGAAAAATAAAAAGCTGCCCTTCGTCGGCAGCGTCACCTGCGATGTCAACCGGGTGGAAGCCGGCAGCTGGCATGAGATCGTGCTGGACTATGAAGTCGGCGCCTCCGGCCTGGCCGATGGTGCCTGGTTCAAGGCCACGTTCAAATTTTATTCCGACTGGGCGATCTTCCAGACCAGCGATCCTACTGCTGCCAATTTCATTTCCGCCGAATACCAGGCCGGGCAGCTGGTGCCAGGGCAGAGTCCGGCCACAGTGCAATCGCTGAGCGTGCGCTTTGACCAGAAGGGCCACGAAAGGCCATTCCAGAAGGCCATCATCGTCGACATCGTGGATGGCTACCTGAATGCAGGCGACCATATCATCATCCGCCTGGGCGACCGGCGCGGTGGCGGCCCAGGCACACGCGTGCAGACTTTTGTCGAGGACCAGTTCCGCTTCCGCTGCTACGTTGATCCGCTGGGCACGTCGCGCTTTGTGCCGGTGCCAGGAGATATCGTCATTGACGTTGCCGCTGGCGCCCCTGCTCGCCTACTCGTCAACGGTCCACGTTTTGCGCGGCCGGGTCAAAAATACGCGGTGCGTTTCTCGCTGCAGGACAGATGGGGCAACGCCTGCAAGGCCAACGGCGAAACCCTGCAGCTGCAAGCCTATGACGGCGACCGGCTGGTCTATGACAAACAGCATACGCTGCCCGCCGAAGGCTGGGCCAGCATTGGCGTGCAAGATTTGCCGTCCGATGTAGCTACAGGATCATTGCGGCTGGTGGCCGGCGCACCGGGCCTGCGCGGCGTCAGCCCTGCCACTACGCTGATCAGTTTTGACTCTGCTTTTCCGGCGGCGCGTTCCTTTTATGCCGACCTGCATGTGCATGCGCACGACACTGTGGGCACCAACAGCCCTGCCTACAACGCCGCCTATGCACGCGACATCGGCGGTATCGACGTGCTCGGTTATACGGCGAACGATTTCCAGATCACCGATGAAAACTGGCAGCTTGGAGTCGCCACCGTGGAAGAATTCAACCAGCCCGGCAGCTTCGTCTGTTATCCGGTGCAGGAGTGGTGCGGCAGTTCCACCGCTGGCGGCGACCACAATGTGGTTTTCCTGGACGACGGCAAACCCGGCTTTCCCTATAACCAGCGCGGCGAACACAACCGCACTTTTGTATGGAACGAAGATATGAAGGGCAGCGCCGTAAAACTGGGGCGCTGGCCGGTGGAAGAGCTATGGGCCGCTTATATCGACGCGCCCGAACAGCACCTGATCATGCCGCACGTCGGCGGCCGGCGCTATATCCCGGACTGGCACCATCCGGAACTGGAACGGCTGGTGGAAATCGCGTCCAGCTGGGGACATTTCGGCTGGCTCTATCAGGATGTCATCCAGCGCGGTTACCAGATAGGCGTTGCCGCCTCCGGTGACGAGCATCGAGGCCGCCCCGGCGGCGGCCCGCCAGGTACGCAGGTATTCGGCGTCCATGGCGGCCTGACCGGCGTCATCGCGGAGCAGCTGGACAGGCACAGCATAGGCCAGGCGCTGCGCGCGCGGCACACCTGGGCCACTACCGGCGAACACACGGCGCTGCTGGTGCGCTGCGGCGATCACATACAGGGCGACAGCTTCATCCATCACGGCGATGCGACATTGGATTACCGCTTCCTCGGCCAGGCCGGATGGGAAGAAATCGCCGCCTACGACCATAACGGCCTGCTATGGCAGCGCAATCTGCATGAAGAACTCGGTTATTCAGACCGGCTGATCCGCCTGCGCTGGGGCGGCGCGCGCATACCCGACCGCTACCGCTGGGCAGTATGGAAAGGCAGCATCACGATATGCAACGGCACCATCAACCGCGTGCAGTCGCATGGTTTCGAGCATAGTGAAGAAGTATGCTGGCGTTCGGGCCCGACCGAAATCAGCTTCCGCAGCGATACCTACGGCGACGCAGACAGCGTGGAAATCGATGTCAGCAATCTGCGCAACTGCTCGATCACCGTACAGGGCACGATAGACAGTTTCGTCAAGGTAGGCGATCCGCTGAAGCCGAATCCCTTCGTGCACCAACCGGATTTCCATTGGGAGATCAGCGGTGCGGAATTACTGGAACAAGGCGGGTTGAAACTGGACCTGGGCGGCACCGAATTGTTCCTGGCGCTGGAAAGGCTGACAGAAAAAACGCTGCCTGCCGAGCTTGAAGGCTCGCTCAAAGTGGCTGCGGAAAATGCGGTATTCGGGCACAGGCCGGTTTATTTCACCGGCCGCCAGCGCGATGACAGCAAGGTATGGTCATCGGCAAACTTCATCCGCTTCGAGTAGTACCGTCCCAAAAAAAACGGAGCCACTGCATGATTGCAGCGGCTCCATCCTGATTTTATTTCATACTAAGGCAGACTCAGGCAAACTTACGCAGCCTGCTGCAAACGGTAGCTGGCCAGCTCATCAATGGTCAGCATCACCAGGTCATGCTTCTTCGCATACGCGACGATGTCTTCCCCCTTGGACATGCTGCCGTCCGGGTTCATCAGCTCGCACAGCACGGCAGCCGGTTTCAGGCCTGCCATCATCGCCAGATCCACCGATCCTTCGGTATGGCCGCGCCGGTTCAGCACGCCGCCGGGCACTGCCCTGAGCGGAAACACGTGGCCAGGACGCGCCAGGTCGGCTGGCTGCGCATCGTCGGCAATGGCGGCCATGATCGTCGTTACGCGGTCTGCGGCTGATACGCCGGTAGTCACGCCGTGCGTGGCTTCTATCGTCACCGTGAACGCGGTGCCATAGCGGCTTCCATTGCTGGACACCATGGGCGGCAGGTCCAGCTGCTGCAATTTTTCATCGGTCAGGCACAGGCACACGATGCCGCTGCAATCGCGGATCAGCATGGCCATGGTTTCGGTAGTGATTTTTTCTGCCGCGAGGATCAGGTCGGCTTCGTTTTCACGATCGAAATCATCCATCAGCAAAACCGGGCGGCCTTCACGCATATCGGACAAGGCACGTCGCAATCGCTCGGCAAATGGTTGCTGAGGCGTCGGCAATGCGACGCCCTGTTTGGCGTGCAAGGAAGGAGAAACGGGAACAGATACTAAATTGGTCATGATTGAAACGCTCCGGCAAAAATTAGCAAAAGACGTTTCAGGGGAACAGTTTGAATAGCCGGACGCAGCCATCCACGGCAAGCCATGGAAGCACACTGCTGCGCAGGCACATCTTCTCTCATCCGGACTATGACCGTCGGCCCTGGAATCACACCAGATCTGCTGACCTCAACCGGCAAAACAATGTTTGCATGGCGAGCGCTCGCGGGCTTGTCCCGGCATCTCTGCCGCTGGACTTACCGCCGGTGGGGAATTACACCCCGCCCTGAAGACGTACTACGTACTGCCCAGTGCAGTGAAACAAAGTACGGGGCAGCGCAAGAATTATACTAAAGAATTATTTTCCGCGTGGCACATCCGATTTTTTCGCTTCGAATCTTAATATCCAGCAAATTATCGAAGCAATATCTTGTACAGTACCGGCTACCCATATTGACAGCGCTGCCATGCACAAAACTTGTTTTCCATTTCGCTTTCCCCTGCTCTTCTGCTTGCCCTTGTTTATCTGCGCAGCAGTGGCACATGCGCAAACGCCAGGGCCTTTCACTGAAGACCAAGCCGAAGTCAGCGCGGGTCCCGACATCAAGCGGCCCAAAATCTGCCTGGCGCTGTCCGGCGGCGGCGCGCGCGGCTTTGCGCATGTCGGCGTATTGAAAACACTGGAAGCGCTGAACGTACCCATCGACTGCATCGCCGGCACCAGCATGGGCGCAGTCGTCGGCGGTCTGTATGCGTCGGGCATGTCGGCCAATGAAATAGAAAAGCGGCTGGATGCACTGAAGTTGAACGACGTCGCACTGGACCGCGTGGACCGTCGCGCGCTACCGCAGCCGCTGCGGGAAGAAGACGAGCAATATCCGCTGGGCGCCACAGTCGGCATCAGCAACAACGGCGTGCGCCTGCCGACCGGCGTCGTACAGGCAACCCAGTTCCTAGAGCTGCTGCAAAACTGGACCGCCAAGATACCTTCCAATATAGACTTCGACCGCCTGCCCATCCCTTTCCGCGCCGTGGCGACGGACCTGGAAAACGGACAAATGGTGGTTTTCGACAAGGGTCCGCTGCATACCGCCATCCGCGCCAGCATGGCAGCGCCCGGCGTGTTTGCGCCAATACAGGTCAACGGCCGCATGCTGACCGATGGCGGCCTCGTGCGCAACCTACCGGTGGACATTGCGCGCAGTATGGGCGCGGACATCGTCATCGCAGTCAACATCGGTACGCCGCTACTGCCGCGCGACCAGTTGCAAACGTTTTTCAACGTCAGCCAGCAGATGGTCAATATTCTGACTGAACAGAACGTGCAGACGCAGAAGGCCAGCCTGCACGGCAACGACATCCTGATCGAACCTGACCTGGGCTCGATCAGCTTCATGGATTTTGGCCGCTCGACGGACGCATCGGTGATAGGGCAAAAAGCGGCACTGGACATCAAGGACAAGCTCGCGGTGTTCAGCCTGCCGCCGCATCTGTACGTCGCGTTACAGCAGGCACGGCTGAACCCACAACTGCCGGCAATCAAAATAGGCTTTGTGGACATTGCCGACAATGGCTCCATCCCGGAAAGCGACATCCGCCGCCAGCTGGGCATCGCCATAGGCAGCCGTTACGACGCAGAGGAAATCAATCGCAAACTGGCTGTGCTGAATAACTCGCGTGAATATGACAGCATCAACCATGAGCTGGTGCAGCGTGATGGCGAATATGGCGTGCGCATCAATGCCAATGGCCGCAACTGGGGACCGCACTTCCTGCGCTTTGGGCTGGCCTTGTCCAGCGGTCTGGACGGCAATGGCGGCTACCGGCTGCAGATCGGGCACCGCCGGCCCTGGCTGACGCCAGGCGGGCTGGAGTGGCGCAACGACCTGGAGTTTGGCAATACCCTCTATCTGCACAGCGAATTACGGCAGCCGCTGTTCGAACGCGAGGGCTTGTTTGTTGCGCCTTATGTGGATTTCCGCCAGAACACCCGCAATCTTTACCAGGGCGATACGCGGATTGCCGAATACACGCTGCGGTCGGAACAACTGGGCATGGATCTGGGTATTCCGCTCGGCGCGCAAAGCACGCTGGGCGAGGCACGCTTTGGCATTGAAGCGAGCCGGCTGTATGTGCGGCCTTCAATAGGCGGATTTCTTACTGCAGATGAAGGCGGCGGCATCAACCTGACACCGCTGCCCAGTGCTGAACTGAAACAGGTTGGCTTGAAGGCGGCTTTTGTCATCGACCAGCTGGATGCACCGGTTTTCCCGCGTGACGGCTACAAGCTGGATTCTCGCGTCTTTTTTGGGCTGGAGCAAACGCAGGGTAAATACCAGCAGGTGGAAGCCAATGCGCTGTGGGCGCACAGCCTGGGCCGCAACAGCATCAACCTGAAATTCAGCGCGGCGGGCCTGTTCCAATCCGGCGACCTGATCCGTGGGCTGGGCACGACGCTGGGAGGCTTTCAGCAATTATCTGCCTACCAGCAGGACCAGTTTTCCGGCAACTACATGCTGTACGGCAGCGCC
>JAYSKH010000284.1:0-5343 GCA_043726505.1 Undibacterium sp.
CGATCTGCTCGTGCAACGCGGCGGGCAGGCTTGCGTTGCCCTTGCCTAAAAAGCCCAGGTTCATGGGGAAAGCATCGGCAGCTTGCAGCATGCGTTCGATGTTCCACGGGCCTGGCGTACAGGTGGTGGCAAACGTACCGGTTGCCGGGCCGGTGCCGCCGCCCAGCATCGTGGTCACGCCGCTCATCAGTGCTTCTTCTATCTGCTGCGGACAGATAAAATGGATGTGCGAGTCTATGCCGCCTGCTGTAACGATCATGCCTTCACCGGCAATGATTTCAGTAGCGCCGCCTATTGCCATGTCCACATGCGACTGGATGTCCGGATTGCCGGCCTTGCCGATTTTGGCGATCAGCCCGTTCTTCAGCCCGATGTCAGCCTTGACGATGCCCCAATGGTCCAGGATCACTGCATTGGTAATGACCGTGTCCATGACTTCTGCATGTGGTCTTTGCGACTGCCCCATGCCATCGCGGATCACCTTGCCGCCGCCGAACTTTACTTCTTCGCCGTAGATGGCATAATCTTTTTCAATTTCGATGAACAGGCCGGTATCGGCCAGACGGAGCCGGTCACCGGTCGTGGGGCCGAACATTTCTGCATACGCTTGCCGTGAGATTTTCATAGAGCACCCATCACTTTGCCGTTGAAGCCATAGACCTTGCGGTCGCCCGCCAGCCCCACCAGTTCCACCGTGCGCTGCTGGCCCGGTTCAAAGCGCACGGCAGTGCCCGCCGCGATATTGAGCCGCATGCCGTAAGCTGCCTGTCTGTCGAACTGTAATGCGGGGTTGGTTTCGAAAAAATGGAAGTGGGAGCCTACCTGGATAGGCCGGTCGCCGCCATTGGAGACGGCGACTGTGACTGTCGCGCGGCCCACATTGAGTTCTATGTCGCCGGGTTCTACCAGCATTTCGCCTGGAGTCATGATGTGCGCCTAAGGAATGGGATGATGGACAGTCACCAGCTTGGTGCCGTCAGGGAAGGTGGCTTCTACCTGGATGTCCGGAATCATTTCCGGAATGCCGTCCATAACATCGGCGCGCGTCAGTATCTGCGTGCCTTCGGACATCAGTTCGGCAACGGTCTTGCCATCCCTGGCGCCTTCCATGATGGCGGCGGTAATCAGCGCCACGGCTTCGGGATAGTTCAGCTTCACGCCGCGCGCCTTGCGGCGCTCCGCCAGTAGCGCAGCGGTGAAGATCAGCAGCTTGTCTTTTTCGCGGGGGCTCAGGTCCATGGGTTTCCTTTTTTTCTATTACTGCTGAGATGTATTTGGGGATTTCAGATATTTCAGGTATTCCAGATGCGCGGCGCAACCGCCGCCATTCCTATGACGGCAGGGCGCAGATGCTGCCATACGGCGGTCATCCATTGTTTGGCCACTTCACTGGAATCGCCCAGATAGCGGGCCACAATCAGTGATTTCAATTGGGTAGCGCCGGTTTGCGCGCATGCTTCCTTGTCCTGCACCAGTTGCGCGGTTTGTTCGCGCAGTAGTGTCAGTGCGGCAGCGCTCAGGCTGTCGCCGCTGGCAATGACGGTCGCGCAGACGGTTTTCCCGGCCAGTGACAGCGGGCTGGTCATGGATGAGCTGCCGCCGGCCAGGCTGCCCTGCTCAAACCAGATTAGTTTGCCTTCGCGCCGGATTTCGCTGTGCTGCAGGATGGCGCCGCTGCGATAACTTTCGCCGGACGCGGTGCGGCCGAAGCACAGGATGTCGCCGCCGATGTAGCGGGCATCCCGCGCCAGATGGATGGTTTGATGTAACCGGACCCTGGCGTCGTCAAAGAAAATGGTTTCCTGCGGCAGCCATTCCAGCCTGGCGCCCTCGGCAACATCCAGCTGCACATGCTGTTGCGACGTGTAGCCGTTGCTGCGATACCATTTGGCGGCACCCGGCGTCGTGATCAGCGCATGGCTATCTGTACCGGCGCGTGCGCGTATCGTGAGCACGTCGCCGCCGACAACGCCGCCCGGAGGATGGATGATGATGGCATGGCAGGTCTGGCCCCCTTCCGGGTACAGCGGCTTTTGCACGCGCAGCGGGCCGCTGTGCAGGCGTTCTGTCAGCCTGGTGGTGCCCTGGTCATTGCTGAACCCGAGTTGCAAGCTGGCCTGCCAGTGTGCCTTGGCGGGAGCGGGAAGGTCGGACAGGGAATCTGGGGGAAGCTCGGTGCGCGTCATGCCAAAACTATACCGCCAAGTGACGCCTCACGTCATCACTATCCATTAAATCCTGTGCACCGGAGGCAACGACCTCGCCGCGCGACAGCACCAGAAAGCTGTCGGCCAGCGCCCGCGCGAAATCGAAATACTGTTCGCACAGCAGGATACCCATGTCGCCGCGCTGGCGCAGCAGGCGTATCACACGCTCTATATCCTTGATGATGGACGGTTGTATACCCTCGGTAGGTTCATCCAGGATGATCAGCTTGGGTTCCGCCAGCAGGGCTCTGGCAATGGCTAGTTGCTGCTGTTGGCCGCCGGACAGGTCGCCGCCGCGCCGGTGCAGCATTTCTTTTAGTACAGGAAACAGTTCATACACTTCACCCTTGATGCTTGCGGCTTTCCTGCTGGGTAGCGTAGCCATGCCCATACGCAGGTTTTCTTCCACGGTCAGCCGGGCAAAGATTTCGCGTCCCTGCGGCACGTAGGCAATGCCGCGGCGCGCGCGCTGGTGCGGCGCCAGTTTGCTGATGTCCTGGCCATCGAGTGACACGCTGCCCCGGCTCAGCGGCAAAACGCCGGTCAGGCATTTCAGCAGCGTGGTCTTGCCGACGCCGTTACGGCCCAGCAGTGTCACGCATTCTCCCTTTTTGACGGATAGCGAAATACCGCGCAACGTGTGCGAGGAGCCGTAGTGCTGGTGGATCTGTTCTACTTGCAGCATAAATTTCCCTATCGCCCTAAATACACTTCGATGACGCGCTCGTCCGCCTGCACTTCCTGCATCGTGCCCTGCGCCAGTACCGAACCTTCGTGCAATACCGTCACCTTGCCCTGCTGCGCGATCTCGGTCACGAAGCCCATGTCGTGCTCCACCACCATGATGGAGTGTTTGCCGCGCAATTCATTCAGCAGTTCCGCAGTGCGCGCGGTTTCGGCGTCGGACATGCCGGCCACCGGTTCATCCAGCAAGATGAGCTGCGGTTCCTGGATCAATAGCATGCCGATTTCCAGCCATTGCTTCTGGCCGTGCGACAGCAGGCCGGCGAGCCGGGTTTCCTGGCCGTTCAGGCGTATCAGTTTCAGGATGGCGTCGATCTTGCCCTTCTGTTCGCTGTTCAGGCGGGCAAACAGCGTGGTTTTGACACGTTTGTCCATCTTCATCGCCAGTTCCAGGTTCTCGAATACCGTGTGCTGCTCAAACACGGTAGGGCGCTGGAACTTGCGGCCTATGCCGGCGTGGGCAATGTCGTATTCGGTCATCCGGGTCAGGTCCATTGTCTGGCCGAAGAACGCAGTGCCGGAGCTGGGCCGGGTCTTGCCGGTAATGACATCCATCATCGTGGTCTTGCCGGCGCCGTTGGGGCCGATGATGCAGCGCAGTTCACCGACGGAGATGTCCAGTGTCAGTTTGTTGATTGCCTTGAACCCGTCAAAGGAAACGGTAATTTCTTCCAGATACAGGATGGCACCGTGCGTGGTGTCCACGCCTTCCTGTTTGACGCGGCCATAGGAGACGCCCTGGTCGCCTGTCTGGCCTTCGTAGCTTTGGCCGGGTTGCAGTACGGGCGAAGAGGGTGGCACCGGTAGCACCGGCGGCAGCGGGGGGATGCGTGAGATTTCCGTCATGCTGTTTCTCCGCTAGGGCTGGCAGTTTTAGGACCGGCAGTTTTGTCCAGGCTCGTTTCTTCGTGGCCGTTGCTGGCGACAGTCTTTTTGTACCGGAGTTTGGCGATAACGCCGAGTATGCCCTGCTGCATGAACAGCGTCACCAGTATAAAGATCAGGCCCAGCGCATACAGCCACAGTTCGGGAAACGCTGCAGTGAACCAGCTTTTCAGGCCATTGACGGTAAACGCGCCGATGATAGGCCCCAGCAGGCTGCCGCGGCCGCCGACTGCCGCCCAGATCACCATTTCTATCGAATTGCCGGGCGACATTTCAGACGGGTTGATGATCCCCACCTGCGGCACATACAAGGCGCCGGCAATGCCGCACAATACGGCGGAGAGCGTCCAGACAAAAAGCTTGAACCACAGCGGGTTATAGCCGATGAACATCAGCCGCGATTCCGAATCGCGCACCGCCTGCAAGACGCGCCCCAGCTTGGACGTGACGATCCAGCGGCATAACAGCAAGGAACCCAGCAGCAGCAATAAAGTAATCAGGTATAAGCCCGCCTTGGTGCCGGGCGCTGTGATCGTAAAGCCGAGTATGCGCTTGAAGTCGGTGAAACCATTATTGCCGCCGAAGCCGGTATTGTTACGGAAGAACAGCAGCATGAACGCGTAAGTCATGGCCTGCGTGATGATGGAAAAGTACACGCCCTTGATACGGGAGCGGAAGGCAAAGAAGCCGAATACAAAGGCCAGCACGCCCGGCACCAGTATCACCAGCAGCATGCAGTACCAGAAGTTGTCCGTCATTGCCCAGTACCACGGGTAGGTCTTCCAGTCCAGAAACACCATGAAGTCCGGCAGATTGCTTTGATAGACGCCGTCGCGGCCGATGGCGCGCATCAGGTACATGCCGTGTGCATAGCCGCCCAGCGCAAAGAAAACGCCATGGCCCAGCGACAGGATGCCGGTATAACCCCACACCAGATCCAGCGCCAGCGCCGCCATCGCATAGCACATGAACTTGCCTATCAGCGCTATCGTGTAGCTGGAGATATGCAGTGCATGGCCGTCCGGAAAGCTCAGGTTCAGTATCGGCAGCAGCAGCAACACCGCGGTGCAGATCAGGATGCCGGTCCATGCCGGGCGGGAAAACAGCGAGTTGTTCATCAGGGGATTCATTCCACGCTCCTGCCTTTCAGCGCAAACAGGCCTTGCGGACGGCGCTGTATGAAGATGATGATAAAGACCAGGATCACGATTTTTGCCATGACGGCGCCGGCGACCGGCTCCAGGAATTTATTGACTTCGCCCAGGCCCAGCGCCGCAATCACGGTGCCGGCCAGCTGGCCTACGCCGCCCAGCACGACAACCATGAAAGAGTCGACGATAAACCCCTGGCCCAGGTCGGGGCCGACATTGCCCAGCTGCGACAGGGCTACGCCGCCCAGCCCCGCAATGCCGGAACCCAGGCCGAAGGTCATCATGTCTATCCTGCCGGTGGGCACGCCCACACAATCGGCCATGCGCCGGTTTTGCGTGACGGCGCGCACGAACAG
>JAYSKH010000285.1:0-6788 GCA_043726505.1 Undibacterium sp.
GCCGAGGCCACGTTTCAGCCCCAGACCAGGCACGCCGAATGCACGGTACTGATAGTTGAGGCTGGAATCGAACGTGTAATACGCTGATTCCGAAATACCCCAGCACACATTGCGCTGCTTGCCGTATTCGATCTGCCTCTGAATCACCGATTCATAGGTCTGACCCAGCAAGGTATTGTCGTAATTCGGCATGACGAGCAGCGGCATCAGGTATTCAAACATCGACCCGCTCCACGATACCAGCACAGGCTCACCGCCGGCCAGCGTCATCTGCCGGCCCATCGCAAACCAGCTTTCCTGCGGCAGCTTGCCTTGCGCGATCGCGACAAAGGTGCACAGCCTCGCTTCCGAGGCCAGCAGATCGTAGTAGCTGTTGTCGCGCCTGTGGTCGGTAAGGTTGTAGCCTATCGCCAGCAGATGCGTTGCCTTGTCATACAGGAAGTCGTACTCTTTTTGCGCATAGTCGCCCGATTGCAGCGCCAGCCTGCGTATATCGGCAACGCGTTTGGATGCATTGATGCTGCCCTGTTGCACCAGCCTGAGCAAAGCGTTGAAGTGCTCTGCTTCTTCCGGCGGTATGGAGTTTTCAGGGGTATTGTCTATCACCAGTTGCAAACGGTCGCCCAGCGCGGCCAGAGCGCCCAGTGTCGGTATCGCATTGATATCGACAATATGGTTATTCCAGTAACGGAACGTGGACAGCCTGCACCACGGCGCCAGTGTAATCAGGTCGTCATAGGCATCGCGGCACTGGCGCGCCAGCGCGCGCCCCCACCAGTTGATCTGCTCATCAGTGATCGTATCCAATAACGCAACGAACTCCGCGGAGCGCGCCGCCAGCAAATCCAGCGATTCGCAGGCAGCGGCAAGCGTGTCCGGCGACTGCTGCACGTAGGATTCCAGCCGCGACTGGAATTGGCCAAGCGCTTCCAGCAACTGCGGCTGCCCGGCAGCATCTACACAGTCCTTCAGCACCTTGCAGGTATCGGAGATACCCGCAAACAGTCGCGGATTGACGATGGATGCATTTTCCAGTTGTAGCAGGCCGGGGCTCAGCACCAGCAGATGTCCGGCGAGGTTGCCGCTGTCCACGGTGGAAATATAAATGGGATGCAGCGGCTGCAGGGTCTCGGTGTTGTACCAGTTATAGAAGTGTCCCTGGTAGCGCTCCAGCTTGCCCATCGTCAGCAATGTGTTCTCAGTACGCTCCAGCAACTGACCTGTGCTGATAAAGCCGAAGTCGTAAGCCGTCAGGTTGGCCAGCAGCGCCAGACCTATATTGGTCGGAGAAGTACGCCTTGCCAGCGCATATACAGGCTGTTCCTGCATATTGTCCGGCGGCAGCCAGTTGTCCTCCGCGCCGACATAGGTCTCAAAGAAAGACCAGGTCTTGCGCGCCAGCTTGCGCAGATACACAGTCTGCTCCGGCTGCAACTGGGCTTCCGTCTTGCTGGCGGGGATGCTGATCCACCACGACACCGCTGGTGACACCAGCCAAATCAGTAGCAACGGCAAGGCCTCAAACAGCGCAGGCGGATTCAGGTACAGCAGGCCCGCGCCCGCGGCCACAGAAAATGCAGGCGCGATCCACATAGTGCGGAAAGCAGCCCCCAGGCCGTTTTTATTGGTGCGACTGACTTCGCTATGCTGGCTCCATTCCAGCATTTTCTTGCGCGTTACCAGCATGCGCCATGCGGTGCGGCTGATAGCATCCAGCGTGAACCATGCTTCATACGGCAGAAAAACGATATTCAGCAGCGCCTGCGAAAAATGGCGGCCGCTGGAGCGCAGGAAAGCAGTCAGATGCTGGCTCAGCAGCACATCCTTGGATTTATTCAGCAAATCCATCAGCGAGCTGATGATGGAAGGAATCAGCAGTACGCCGAGCACGGCGCGGGTCCAGAACCACGGCGTCGGCAGCACGCTCCAGCCTATGATCAGTAGCAGCATCAGGCTTTCAGGCACCATGCTGCGGCGAAGATTGTCAAACAGCTTCCAGCGCGACAGCGCCGATAGGGGATTTTTCTGGCTGCGCGCACCAGCCAGGGTGCCGCTGGACGTGCGTGGCAGAGGCACCTTGGGCAACAGCCACGAGAATATCTGCCAGTCGCCGCGTATCCAGCGGTGGCGGCGCTTCACGTCCACGCTGTAGCGGGAAGGATAGTCTTCATGCAGCTGTACATCGGACAGCAGGCCGGAACGGATATAGCATCCTTCCAGCAGATCGTGACTCAGTATCTGGTTTTCGGGAAAACGGTTCAGCATCGCCCGCTCGAACAGGTCTACGTCGTAGATGCCCTTGCCGATGAAAGAACCTTCCTGGAACATATCCTGGTACACATCAGACACCGTGCGTGTGTAAGGGTCTATGCCCGATTCGCCGCTACACAGCTTCTCATAGCGCGATGCATGGGCGCGCGGCAGGTTGATGGCCACGCGCGGCTGCAAGATGCCGTAACCTTCGGTGACCCTTTGCTTTAGCTCGTCGTAGCTGCCGCGGTTCAGCGGATGCGCCATCGTCGCCACGAACTGCCTTGCCGTGTCGCGGGCCAGCTGGGTATCGGTATCCAGTGTGATGACATATTTGACATTGACCAGTTCAGCCGTCTGGCCGACGATCATTGAAAACGGGTTCAGCGCGGTGCCGCGCAGGAAGGCATTCAGGTCGGCCAGCTTGCCGCGTTTGCGTTCATATCCCATCCACGCATGTTCGCGCGCATTCCAGCGCCGCGGCCGGTGGAACGCCAGGAATTTGCTGACACGACAGTCCTCTGCCTCGTGCCCGCCATCCGCATATTTCTGGTTGAGCTCGACAATATTTTTTTGCAGCCTGTCCAGCAAAGCTTCATCCTGCGGCGTAGTTTCCGTAGCGGCGTCGTTGAAATCGGTCAGCAGGCAAAAATGCAGGTGTTCATCGGCATTGGCAAGGTAGCGCACTTCAAGGTCATCGCACAGGCTGTCCACACCCTCCTCGCTGGAAATCATCGTCGGCACGACCACCATCGACCGGTAGTCGGCCGGAATGCCTTTGGAAAAATCCATGCGCGGCAGCAGATGCGGCGTCGCCAGCAAGGTGGCGGCCCAGTTGATGATGGCCACCGCGAGCTGGCTGGTGGCGACCACGGAAGCGACAACGATCAGCGCCAGCAGCCAGTCCTGCACGCCATCTTCATGCGCCCTGGCGGCCAGGCTGTAGCTGAATATCGCTGTCAGTGCAAAGACAGGGCCCAGATACATCAGCAAAGGCGCCCGCTTGGTGGAAATTTTCATCCTGTCCAGCAGCGGCATGCGCAAGCCTATAGCCTGCTCCAGTTCAGGCAAGCCGTCACCAACCAGGTAATAACCGACGTGCGCCTTACGGTCATGCTGGCCGTGGCGATTGGAAGACTGGCTGGACAACTGGATCGCTTTCTCGGCGATCTCTACCTCGGACAGCAAGCTGTATTTGGCCAGCCGTTCCACGACGTGGCGATAACGGTCGCGTGTTGCAAAATCCATCCGGTTGTAGACGTCGGCGCTGTCTCCCTTCAGTGCGCTTTCAACTGCGCTCATGGTCTCCACAAACTCGCGCCAGTCCATGCTGCCGAGGAAGCGCAAGCTGCCTATGCTATTGCTGATGGATACCTGGTCGGCGGCCTGCTGCTGCGCTTCGAGCTGTATCAGCTGTTCTACCGTCATGCCGGATTCGGTCAGATGCTGGGCAATCCATGTCAGCGGCAGGGAGAGACCCGGTGTCTGCCCCTGCAGCCTCCGCACGATTTCCGCTACGAAGGAACCGACCATCGGCGGCTCAGAGCGCGCCATATCGGCCACCAGTAGGATCAGCCGGCTGGGTTCCTTGTCGGCCGTATCTATCATCTGGTCAGCCCAGGAATTGGCAAGATCGCGGTTATACCTGTCTATGGCAACACGCACGGCTACGCGGCGCAGGTTTTCTATCAGCGCCAGCCGCAGCATGATGGGAATCGCCCACAGTTCGCCCAGCCTCAGCGCAGTCACCTGCTGGTAGGCCGCCACAAAGCGGCTCAGGCTCTCTGGATCGACGCGGCCGTCACCATGCGAAATGGTTTCCAGTGCAATGTCGTACACGCGCGGCAGCCCTGCCGAGGCGCCTTTTTGCAGGCGTGGCAATTCCTTGCTATACCCCTTGGGAAGATGTTTTTTTGCCGTGCGGATCTGTTCTTCGATCAGGTAGAAGTTGTCCAGCAGCCACTCCGCCGCAGGCGTAATCTGGCTGTCATCCTTGACCGCCGCCGCCAGCAGATTGCAGGTTTCCGTGATGATGATGTCGTTCTCTGCAAGCCGCACCAGTAGCTGGTCGCGTGCACGTCCCGTGCTGAGCTGGTGCGAGCCGGCAAGCGACTTGCCGTGCTGCTCCATCTGTATCGCACCGAAGAGTTCTGCCCTGAGCGGCAACTCTTCTTCTGCATTCATCCTGGGCGATCCGTTTGCATTGTACGAGTTCATCGCGCCCAAAATGGCGTCAATGCTCTGTCCAACTTTTTTGCTTGGCGTTTTCAAAGAAAACTTCTCTTTCTTCCCGAGCTAGCGCGCAGCAAGATTCCTGAGCAGCGGCCAGGTTGAAAATTCGTAGATTTTCAGCAGCCGGGATAGATATCTGGGCATGCTCGCCTATAAATTGGAACCATCCACGCGTCCAGTTTATACGCCAACACGCCCAAGGGTTAATGGTAAGGCATGGGTAGCAACATGCTGTCCATTCCATGCTAACCAAGTTGCCCGGAAATTAACGTGCGCTACCGAACATTGGCCCTGCACCCTTACTGGAGAAGAGAATAAAAACCTAGCTGAGAAGAAAATTTTGCGTTTGCAGCAAAACGCCGCAGCAGAAAAGCTAGGATCGCTGGCTAGCGTCAGGTCTGGAAAAAAACAGACGTTCCAGCAGATCAAAAAGAGCCTGCGTCAGCAATGCCATGGCAGCGGCCGGAATCGCCCCTGCCAGCAGCATGTCATAGTCATTCAGCGCCAGGCCTACGGCAATCCGCTCGCCATAGCCGCCGGCGCCGATAAAGGCGGCTATGGTCGCGGTTCCCACGCTAATGACGGCGGCGGTGCGGATGCCGGCCAGTATCACCGGCAGCGCCAGCGGCAATTCTATGAACAGTATCCTGTCCCTGGAACCCATGCCTAGCGCCGTTGCCGCCTGCCGCAACCCTCGCGGTACCTGCTCCATGCCTATGCAGGCATTCGACACAATAGGCAGCAATGCATACAGGAACAGCGCTACCAGCGCCGGCGCCGTGCCTATGCGGCCCAGCAGCGGGATCAGTATCGCCAGCAAAGCCAGCGAGGGTATTGTCTGCGTAACGCTGACAAACGCCATTACCGGATAGCGCAAGCGCCGAAAATAAGCTGCCGCCACACCAAGGGGAATGCCGGCCAGCATCGCCAGCGCGACGGAAATAGCCACCAGCAACAAGTGCTGGCGCGTAAGCCGGCCCAGGTCGTTGCCGAACAGAATGTCCCAGAAGCTCCTGCGCGGCGCCGGTGCAGCACCCGCACTGCCCTGCTGCTTCAGATATGCATGGGCAATCTCGCTAAAACCCTTGCCTTCCAGTTCTGCAGCGGCATTCATCGCGATCATGCCGCTTTCGTTAATCCGTCCCTGCAAACCCTGTATCGCCGTCCACGCCGCCGGGAAACGGTGTGCCGCATCCAGCCGGTACAGCACCACGGCGTCATACCGTGGAAAATAAGCCGCGTTGTCGTCCAGCACCTGCAAACCCAGCTGCTTGATTTTGGCGTCGGTGGAATAAATGTCGATCACATCGATCTGAGCCTTGCGTAACGCTTCATAGGCGATGCCATGGTCCAGGCCTTCCGCCTGCTGCGGCAACGCATAACGCTGCGCCAGTCCGGGCCAGCCGTCGGCACGCCCCAGGAATTCATGCGACAGTCCGAATTTCAGTTCGCGGTGCGTGGACAGGTCGGCAATACGCCGTATGCCCAGGCGCTGGCTGTCCGCAGCGCGCATGGCCAGCGCATAGGTATTGTTGAAGCCGAATTTGACCGCTACGCCCAGCCCCATCGCGGCCAGCTCGCGCTGCGTCGTTTCCAGTGTGGCCGGCTGCGTGTGTTTGAGTATTTCCTGCTCTATCGTCCCCATGTATTCGGGGTACAAGTCAATCGCACCGGCCTTCAGCGCGCCGAATACGATGGCCGTGTTGCCCAGGCCCTGACGGTGTTCAACTTTCGCGTAAGGGGCTGCCGCCTGCGTCAATATCTCGCCAAGGATATAGGATTCTGTAAAGCGTTTGGAGCCAATGCGCAGCACATCGTCCGCCATCGCCTGGCGGGCCGGAAACAGGAAACCAAAGGCAAGCAGCAGTAAAGTGAAAACAGCCAGGCGGCGAGATGTAAGCAAGATTTTCCTTTTTTTCTTTTTTCTGAAGGCCCGCATATAGCGTCGCGCCAGGCCAGTTATTTGTGATTTTTTTTTGATCTATTTCTGCAAACAGGATTCTTCTGCAAGCCTGGCCGGCGTGGTTCCCAGCATCTTGCGGAACAGGCTGATAAATCTGCTGATGCTATCGTAACCCAGGTTCATCGATACCGTCGTCACCGGCAAACCTTCCGCCAGCATCTGCAGCCCCAGACTGAACCTTGCATCTGCAGCCATTCAACAGGACCTGCCCGTCTCACTGCGAAAATGGCGGGTGATATTACTGCGGCGGCTATGGTGCGACCTACCTATTCTGTCGACCCCTCGTCCACTTCGTCGGCGGGGATACAAACCAAGCTGTGGTGACAATTACCACAAGGAACTG
>JAYSKH010000286.1:0-2631 GCA_043726505.1 Undibacterium sp.
CAGCCAGTGTCCGGTCTGCGCCAACGACACTCTTACCAGCCAGCTGCCGCCCTCTTCCGCGCGCCGTTTCAGCGCCACCATCGTACCAAATGCAGCTAAATAGCCGGTCGCATGGTCGAGTGCCTGGCAAGGTAACTTGCCGGGTCCGGCCAGGCCTGCAGCGAGTCCCTCGGTATAGGCAATTCCTGTGGCGGACTGCACCAGGCTATCGAAACCGCGCCGTCCGGCCCAGGGGCCCGCATGGCTGTACGCGGACAGGCTGACCTGTATGAGGCCCGGGCGCAGTTCACACAATTCCTCTGTCGTGAATCCCAACCCGGCAAGCGCGCCGGGCCGGTAGGCTTGCAAGAAAACGTCGGCGCCGCGTATCAGTTCCTTCAGCTTCTCGCGGGCATGGCCGGAGCGCAAATCAAGCTGCGCGGACCGCTTGCCCCGCCCCGTGTCTATCACCAGCGGTTCAATATTAGGCAGATGCGCTGCACTGATCGCCAGCACGTCGGCACCATGCTGCGCCAGCGTGCGGCCGGCAACCGGAGCAGCGATCACTCTTGACAAATCAAGCACCCGCACGCCCGATAGAGGCCGGCTTGCGGACGATTCGCCCACCTGCGGCAACTCTGCGGGAGCATCGCCTATGCGGATAATTTCCAGAAGAGGCAGCCCTGCAATCGCCGCTGCCTGCGGATGTGCCTGCCACTCTTGCGGGCTGCGTATTAGCGCAGCGCACATGCCCTGCTGTGCCAGGCGCTCATCTAGTTCCGCAGCATTCCAATTGCAGATGGCGGTAGCGACTGCGCTGTGGGAATTTTCACATTGCAGAACCTGCAGCACGCCGTCGCGGTGATGCAGGAAATTAGTATGCAGTTGCAGCCAGCGGCCATCACCTGCCTGGAAATAGCCTGTCAACGGGCTGCCTATCTGGGCAGGCGGCTTGCCATCCACCGTCAGGTAGCGTTCGCTGCGGAACATGGCCAGCGCCTTGCGCATGGGTATCTGGATATGCTGGCGCTGGCCTGTCCTCAGGCGCCACAATTCTGCCGCTGCCAGCGCCTGCGCAGCAATGCTTGCCGATGCCAGTGCGCCGACATGAAACGCCGATGACAGCTGCGCATCAGAACCGGTAAAACTGAGCATGTCCAGGGCCGCAGCGTCGCCTCCCGCCAGTTGCCAGAATGATCGCAGCGCCGCGTCAGCTGCATCCATATTTGCATCCATATAGCCTCGACCGTTGATTGAAGATATCAGGTAGTCTATTGACTGTATCCATTTAGCGTCAATATTGATTAATACGATCAATATAAATATTTATGCCGCCGATAAAATGAAGAAAACGCTCACTGCCGCCGAAGCGGCAAGCCTGCTCCATATCAGCCTGCCGACGCTGTACGCTTACGTCAGCCGCGGCCTGCTGCACTCGCTGCAAGAAGACGGCGTGCGCAGCAAACGCTACCTGCATGAGGAAGTACTGCGCCTGGCCGCTCGCAATACCGACGGCAAGCGCGCGGGCCGCACCGCTGAACGCGCAATCGACTGGGGAGTGCCGGTGCTGGAATCGAGCATCACGCTGATTGCGGAAGGCAAGCTGCTGTATCGGGGCCACGATGCAATTGCACTGGCGCAGCAAGCGAGCCTGGAGCAGGTCGCCGGCCTGCTGTGGGAATGCGGTGAAGATGATGTATTTAGCGCGGAAAGAAGCAAAAAAGACGGGCCACAGGTACCAGTCCGTTTGTGGCAGGATTTGCAGGTGCCACTAGTCAAACTACCGCCGCTGGATCGCGCAATGTCCCTGCTACCCGCTGTCGCTCCGCACCTGCAGCATACGTGGGGTCGCACTGACGCAGCCATGAAGCGCTCCGGCGCAGTACTGATGCAGGTGCTGGCGGCGGCGCTGGCAGGCGGCAGCATCGGCAACCTTCCGCTGCACCTGCAGCTGGCAAAAGCCTGGAAGCTGGAGGCAAAACAAGCCGAGCTGCTGCGTGCGGCCATGGTGCTGTGTGCAGATCATGAATTGAATGCGTCCACTTTCACAGTGCGCTGTGTTGCGTCTACCGGCGCCAGCCTTTACGCAGCCGTCACAGCGGGCCTGGCAGCCTTATCCGGGCCGCGCCATGGCGGTGAAAGCGTGCGAGTGCGGGCACTGCTGGAAGCGGCGCTGGAACAGCATGATGTGCCCAGGTTTTTATCGGAACGGATACAGCATGCAGGCGCCCTCCCCGGATATGGCCATGTGCTGTCGGGCTTCGGCCATCCCTTGTATCCGGGTGGCGATCCACGCGGCAGGCTGTTGCTACAAATGCTGTCGCGCTTTAGCACACAAAAAAAGGACAAGCTTGCTGCGCTGCTGGAAATCGCCGACGCCGGCCAGCGCGTAACGGGCCTGCACCCGAATCTGGACTTCGGCTTGGCGGCACTGGAACTGGCATGCGGCTGGCCGCAAGCCAGTGGGCAAATCCTGTTTGCACTGGGCCGCTCGGCAGGCTGGATAGCTCATGCAATGGAACAGGCCGCCGATGGCCGGCTGATCAGACCGCGCGCACGCTACGTGGGCAGCTTCGACAGGTAGCGGCTGCTCATTAGTGAAAGAACAGATAGGCGACAAAGATCGCCGCCACAACGCCAGCAAAATCTGCC
>JAYSKH010000287.1:0-19679 GCA_043726505.1 Undibacterium sp.
TGTGCAATCCGCTAACCGGTCAGGCCGTGTCGCGGAAGGTTAGATTAACCCGCTAATCTCGCGAAACGCGAAGAAAGGTGAGCAAGATGATGCAACAATTTAACGCCAACTCCTACCTGTTCGGCGGCAATGCGCCGTACGTCGAGGAGTTATACGAAGCGTATCTCAATAATCCCGGCTCGGTACCCGACAACTGGCGCGCATATTTTGATGCGATGCAAAATGTCCCTGCGGTAGACGGCTCGACCAAACCCGACGTAGCACATGCTCCTGTTATCGCCTCGTTCGCCGAGCGCGCCAAGCAAGGTCCTGTCCGCGTTACAGCTGGTGCAGACAGTGCTGAAATGGGCCGCAAGCGTGTCGCAGCACAGCAATTGATCGGCGCCTACCGCTACATGGGTACGCACTGGGCCAACCTTGATCCGCTGCAACGCCAGGAGCGTCCTGCGATTCCTGAACTGGAGCCAAGTTTCTACGGCTTTACCGATGCCGACATGGATCTGCAGTTCAACATCAGCCATACCTATTTTGGTGGTGAAACTGCATCGCTGCGCGATTTGCTGAATGCCTTGCGTGATACCTATTGCCGTTCCATCGGCGCAGAATTCATGTACATCAGCGATCCTACCGAGAAGCGCTGGTTGCAACAGAAGCTGGAATCGATCCGCTCCACGCCTGCATTCTCCGCAGAAAAGAAAAAGCACATCCTGGACAGGCTGACCGCAGCCGAAGGCCTGGAGCGCTATCTGCACACCAAATATGTAGGCCAGAAGCGTTTCTCGCTGGAAGGCGGCGAAAGCTTCATCGTTTCCATGGATGAGACTATCCAGCGCGCAGGCGAACGCGGCGTGCAGGAAATCGTTATCGGCATGGCCCACCGCGGCCGTCTGAACGTATTGGTCAACACCCTGGGCAAAATGCCGCAGGACCTGTTTGCCGAATTTGAAGGCAAGCACGGCGACGACCTGCCAGCCGGCGACGTCAAATACCATCAGGGCTTCTCGTCCGACATCTCCACCCCAGGCGGCCCGGTCCACTTGTCGTTGGCGTTTAACCCATCCCATCTGGAAATCGTTAATCCAGTGGTAGAGGGTTCCGTCAAGGCGCGTATGGAACGCCGCGGCGATAAGGATGGCGCGCAGGTTCTGCCTATCCTGGTGCACGGCGATGCAGCGTTTGCAGGGCAAGGCGTGGTCATGGAAACCCTGAATCTGGCGCAGACCCGCGGCTACGGCACAGGCGGCACCGTGCATATCGTCATCAACAACCAGATCGGTTTCACCACTTCCGATCCGCGCGATTCCCGTTCCACACTGTATTGCTCCGACGTGGTAAAAATGATCGAAGCGCCGGTACTGCACGTGAATGCGGATGATCCGGAAGCCGTGGTACTGGCGACGCAAATTGCGCTGGACTATCGCCTGGAATTCAAAAAAGACGTGGTCGTGGACATCATCTGCTACCGCAAGCTGGGCCACAACGAGCAGGATACGCCTGCACTGACCCAGCCGCTGATGTACAAGAAGATTGCTCAGCACCCAGGCACCCGCAAAATGTACGCGGACAAGCTGACTGCGCAAGGCACGATTGCAGCTGACGGCGGCGACCAGATGGTCAAGGCTTTCCGCGATGCGATGGATGCCGGCAAGCACACGGTTGACCCTGTCATCTCCAACTTCAAGAACAAGTACGCGGTAGACTGGATTCCTTTCCTGAACCGCAAATGGACCGACGCTGCCGATACAGCCGTGCCTATGACGGAACTGAAGCGTCTGGCAGAGCGTATTACGACTGTGCCGGAAGGCTTCAAGCCGCACAGCCTGGTGGAAAAAGTACTGGGCGACCGCGCGACCATGGGCCGTGGCGAAATGAATCTGGACTGGGGCATGGGCGAACATCTGGCCTACGCTTCGCTGGTATCGTCCGGCTACGGCATCCGCCTGACAGGCCAGGATGCAGGCCGCGGCACCTTCGTGCACCGCCATGCGGTATTGCACGACCAGAACCGTGAACGTTGGGATGCAGGCACGTATATTCCGCTGCAAAACATCTCTGACAACCAGGCGCCGTTCACAGTCATCGACTCCGTGTTGTCCGAAGAAGCGGTGCTGGGCTTTGAATACGGCTACTCCACGGCAGAACCTAACACGCTGACTATCTGGGAAGCGCAGTTCGGCGATTTCGCCAATGGCGCCCAGGTCGTTATCGACCAGTTCATCAGCTCCGGCGAAGTGAAATGGGGCCGTGCATCCGGTCTGGTCATGATGCTGCCGCACGGCTATGAAGGCCAGGGTCCGGAACACTCTTCCGCCCGTCCTGAGCGTTTCCTGCAACTGTGCGCGGACAACAACATGCAGGTCGTGCAGCCGACAACGGCCGCGCAGATTTTCCATCTGCTGCGCCGTCAGATGATCCGCATGTTCCGCAAGCCGCTGGTCATCATGACGCCGAAGTCGCTGCTGCGTAACAAGGATGCCGGTTCACCGTTGTCCGAGTTGGCCAAAGGCAGCCTCCACACCGTCATCGGCGAAGTGGACGACAAGATCGATCCTAAGAAAGTAAAACGCGTTATTGCATGCTCCGGCAAGGTCTATTACGACCTGGTCAATGCCCGCAAGGAACGCGCGCAGCACGACACGGCAATTGTGCGTATCGAGCAGCTGTATCCTTTCCCGCATAAGAGCTTCGTTGCTGAACTGAAGAAATTCCCGAATCTGGCTGAATTGGTTTGGGCGCAGGATGAGCCGCAGAATCAGGGACCTTGGTTCCAGATCCAGCACAATATTTTTGAAAGCCTGGAAGATGGTCAAAAACTGGCATACGCCGGTCGTCCAGCAAGTGCATCGCCTGCTGTCGGTTACTACGACAAGCACTATGCACAGCAAAAAGCATTGCTGGAAACTGCATTTTCCAAACTCAAGGGCTTTGTCCTGACCAAATAATGACGCTGGGGTGCACCGGAAGCCGGCGCACCCCAGGTACACACCGAAACGGAGAGAAATATGGCAATTATCGAAGTAGTAGTTCCGCAGTTATCAGAGTCCGTCGCAGAAGCGACACTGTTGCAATGGCATAAAAAAGTCGGCGAATCTGTCGGCCGTGATGAAAACCTGATCGACGTTGAAACCGACAAGGTCGTGCTGGAACTGCCAGCGCCTGCAGCCGGCGTGATTACGCAGATCATCAAACCGGACGGCAGCACTGTCGTTGCCGGTGAAGTGATCGCCACCATTGACACCGAAGGTTCCGCCAAGGTCAGCCCGATGGAAGTAGCTGCTGCACCTGCTGCGACCGCATCGGCCACTGCCGCTGCCGTGCCTGCCGCCGACCCAGTTGCTGCCGCAATCAACGCGCTGGCATCCAAGGCTTCCGCCGGTGTTGCCATGCCGGCCGCTGCAAAAATCCTGTCTGAAAATAACCTGACAGCAGGCCAAGTAGACGGCACCGGCAAAGATGGCCGTGTGACCAAAGGCGACGCACTGGGCGCCGTAGCGAACAAGGCAGCCACACCTGCGGTTGCTCCGGTAGCTGCACCTGCTGCCAAGCCAGCACTGCAACAGGTAGCCGCTCCTGCAGCGCCTAACCTGGGCGACAGGCCGGAAGAACGCGTACCGATGAGCCGTCTGCGTGCCCGTATCGCAGAACGCCTGATCCAGTCGCAATCGACCAACGCGATCCTGACGACTTTTAACGAAGTCAACATGCAGCCTGTAATCGACCTGCGCAACAAATACAAAGACAAGTTTGAGAAAGAGCACGGCGTCAAGCTGGGCTTCATGTCTTTCTTCGTCAAGGCCGCAGTTGCCGCACTGAAGAAATACCCTATCATCAATGCGTCCGTTGACGGCAACGACATCGTGTACCACGGCTACTTCGATATCGGTATTGCAGTTGGTTCACCACGCGGCCTGGTAGTGCCTATCCTGCGCAATGCCGACCAGATGTCCATCGCTGAAATCGAAAAGAAAATCGGCGAATTCGGCAATAAGGCAAAAGAAGGCAAGCTGACACTGGAAGATCTGACTGGCGGTACGTTCTCGATCTCCAACGGCGGCACTTTCGGTTCCATGCTGTCTACACCGATCATCAACCCGCCGCAATCCGCGATCCTGGGCGTGCATGCGACCAAAGACCGCGCAGTGGTTGAAAACGGCCAGATCGTTGTGCGCCCGATGAACTATCTGGCGATGTCTTACGATCACCGTATCATCGACGGCCGTGAAGCGGTGCTGGGCCTGGTGGCAATGAAGGAAGCGCTGGAAGATCCAGCACGCCTGCTGCTGGACCTGTAATGTCCATCTCAGACGAAATCAAACGTCTGCACGATCTGCATCTGTCGGGAGCACTGACAGAGGCAGAGTTCGTGCAAGCCAAGGAAAAACTGCTGGCGTCTATCGGTACAGCTGAAGGCTCGGGCGCGTCTTTTGCCGCCGGTGACGATGCGCTGAACCAGCTAGGCAAGTTCCGCCGCTCCCGCAGCGACCAGTGGCTGGGCGGTATCTGCGGCGGCCTGGGGAAGTTCACCGGGCTGGAATCCTGGGTGTGGCGTTTGATCTTTGTCTTGTTCACTTTCTATTTCGGCGTCGGCGTGGTGGCGTATATCCTTGCGTGGATATTCGTGCCCGAAGAAGCCTGACTCCAGGCGCCACACTGAAACTGAAACTGAGACTGTGATCCTCACCAGAAAATTTGGGATAAATTCATGAGCAAACAATTTGATGTCATCGTAATTGGTGGCGGCCCCGGCGGTTATGTCGCGGCAATCCGTGCTGCACAATTAGGTTTTTCCACTGCGTGTATTGATGCGTGGACCAATGACAAGGGCGGCCCTGCACTGGGCGGTACCTGCACCAATATCGGCTGCATTCCTTCCAAGGCGCTGCTGCAATCGTCCGAGCATTACGAGCATGCCGGCCACTCCTTTGCCGATCACGGCATTGAAGTCAAGGGCCTGGGCCTGGACGTGGCCAAGATGCTGGCGCGCAAGAGCACTATCGTCAAACAGAACAATGACGGCATCGTCTACCTGTTCAAGAAAAACAAGGTCACTTCTTTCCTCGGCATGGGTTCCTTTGTCAAAGCTGCCGAAGGCGGTTATGAAATCAAGGTAGCCGGCAAAACGGAAGAAACCATCATTGGCAAGCACATCATCGTGGCGACAGGTTCCAATGCACGTGCATTGCCGGGCGCCCCCTTTGATGAAAAACTGATCCTGTCCAATGACGGCGCGCTGGCGATCGGCGACGTGCCGAAAAAGCTGGGCGTAATTGGTGCCGGTGTTATCGGTCTGGAAATGGGCAGCGTATGGCGTCGCCTGGGCGCGGAAGTCACCGTGCTGGAAGCCTTGCCGGTATTCCTCGGCGCAGTGGACGAGCAAATCGCCAAAGAAGCGCACAAACTGTTCACCAAGCAAGGCCTGGCGATCAACCTGGGCGTCAAGATCGGCGACATCGTCAGCGGCAAGTCCGATGTGACAGTCAACTACGCTGACGACAAGGGCGTTGCGCAGAAGGCTGTATTCGACAAACTGATCATTTCGATTGGCCGCACGCCGAATACCATCGGCCTGAATGGCGAAGGCGTAGGCCTGAAGCTGGACGAGCGCGGTTTTGTTGCGGTTGATGGTGACTGCAAGACCAATCTGCCTAACGTATGGGCAATCGGCGACGTGGTGCGCGGCCCTATGCTGGCGCACAAGGCGGAAGAAGAAGGCGTTGCTGTTGCAGAGCGCATCGCTGGCCAGCACGGCCACGTGAACTTCAACACGGTTCCGTGGGTCATCTACACTTCACCGGAAATCTCGTGGGTCGGCCGTACAGAGCAGCAACTGAAGGCAGACGGCGTCGCTTACAAGGCAGGCACTTTCCCGTTCATGGCCAATGGCCGCGCACGGGCACTGGGCGATACATCCGGCATGGTGAAATTCCTGGCTGACGCAAAAACCGATGAAATCCTCGGCGTGCACATCATCGGCCCTATGGCGTCGGAACTGATTTCCGAAGCCGTGGTAGCAATGGAATTCCGCGCGTCTGCGGAAGATATCGCCCGTATCTGCCACGCTCATCCTTCGCTGTCGGAAGCGACGAAGGAAGCAGCGCTTGCCGTTGACAAGCGTTCTCTGAACTTCTGATGTAACACCTGCCGGCGCCCCGGGTGAAAACCAGGGACGCCGGAAAATTGCCGCTGCGGCGTTCCGTCAGCGGCTTTCTTGTTTTTGCTGCTGCAGAGACTGTTGAAGAATGAGTCTGGCTTGATGCCTGTAACTACTGCCGTGCCGCTCGGCCTCGTTTTGCAATAATTTCCTGACGTGAATTCGCATACCAAGCCCGCTTGATTTTTATGGTAGGCGCCGATCCTATCCATCATGAATGTCCTGGAATTTTATCAAGAAGCCCTGACCCAGCGCGGTTTCCAAGCCGATGCAGCGCAGCAGCGCGCGGTGGACCGTTTGCAGCAAGCTTACGACGAATGGGTAGACTATAAATCCAAACGCTCCAACCGCCTGACTCGGCTGATCACACGCCCCGAGGTGCCGCGTGGCGTCTACATGTGGGGCGGAGTAGGGCGCGGCAAATCCTTTCTGATGGACAGCTTTTATTCCGTGGTACCGGTCGTGCGCAAGACGCGCCTGCATTTCCACGAGTTCATGCGCGGCGTGCACCGTCAGCTGGATGAGTTGAAAGGCGTTGCCGATCCATTGGATGAGGTGGCCAGACGCATAGCCAAGAAATACCGGCTGATCTGCTTTGATGAATTCCATGTATCGGATGTGGCCGATGCCATGCTGTTGTACAACCTGCTGAAAGCCCTGTTCGATAACGGCGTCTCTTTTGTCATGACGTCTAACTACCATCCGGATACCTTGTATCCGGATGGACTGCACCGCGACCGCATGCTGCCCACGATTGGGCTACTCAAGGAGCGTCTGGATGTCATGAATGTGGATTCCGGCAACGACTACCGCAAGCGCGCCATGGAGCAGGTGCAGGCTTATCTGACGCCGCTCGGTGCGGAGACCGATAAGGCGCTGCGTTCCGCCTTCAGCCGCATTGCCGAGACGGCCGATGAAGATCCGCGTGTCAATATCGAAGGCCGCGACCTGCGTGCATTGCGCAAGGCGGGCAGCGCGATCTGGTTCGACTTTGCTACGCTATGCGGCGGCCCGCGCTCGCAAAACGATTATCTGGAAATTGCCAGCCGTTTCCATACGGTGATCCTGTCTTCGGTGCCGCTGATGTCGGCCGCGATGTCATCTGAAGCGCGGCGCTTTACTTGGCTCATTGACGTGTTTTACGATAACAAGGTCAAATTGATCATGTCGGCGGAAGTTGTGCCTGAAGAGCTGTATACTCAGGGTATGCTGTCCAATGAGTTTCACCGGACCGTTTCACGCATCATAGAAATGCAGTCAAAAGAATATATGGACGCTGATCAGCGAAACATCGCCGATTCGATCGCCTGAACCCGAGAAAACATGAAAATTCTACCGATCCTTCCTGGCACCTTTTCTGGCCACCTTACGCGTTCGCTACGCGTGCCGCAGCTGCTGGGCTGTGTGTTCGCCGGTCTGCTCCTGGCGGGCTGTTCGTCCATGAGCAAGAAGGAGCCGTCGGCCAGCGATGCAATAGGCAAGCAACTGGGAGTGGAGATCGCGGCGCTGGATGCTAAGTACGCCGCCGGCAGCATCCAGTCCAAGGAAGCCTCCGAAGCTGCGCTGGTGCAGGTAACCTCGGAAGAAGCAAGTTTGCAGACCTGGTATGCGCAGGCGCAGCAATCCTGCTATGACGTTTTCTTTGTCAACTCCTGTCTGGCCGAAGCAAACATGCACAGGCGCGAATATCGCGCGGTATTGCAGCGGATACGCATAGAAGCCAACAAGTTCCAGCGTAAGCTGCATATCGACGAACTGGACAATAACCTGAAGCAGCGCCAGGAGCAGCGTCCTTAACATTAACGTATCCCGTTCCGGAAGCCATAAAGAAAAAGCAGGAGTCTGAATGACCCCTGCTTTTTTTATGTCCGTACATTTCCTGTTATATGAAAATACGCCGCCCTGACAGGCTTAAATTCGTTGCAGGCGTTCTATTGCTTTTTGCAGGGTTGCGTCCTGTTTTGCAAAGCAGAAGCGCACAACGCCGGATTCTTTCGGCTGATTGTAAAAGGCGGATACCGGGATGGCCGCCACGCCGACTTCTGCTGTCAGCCATTGCGCAAACTCCAGTTCCGGCAGGTCTGATATGGCCGTGTAATCCACAGACTGGAAGTAGGTGCCGGCGGCCGGCAACAGCCTGAAACGCGAATTTTTCAGACCATCGCGGAACAGGTCGCGCTTGCGCTGGTAAAAGGCAGGCAGTTCCAGGTAAGGTGCGGGGTTCGCCATATAGTGTGCCAGGCCGTATTGCATCGGCGTATTGACGGTGAACACATTGAACTGATGCACCTTGCGAAACTCCGCCATCAATGCTGCTGGCGCAGCGACATAGCCGACTTTCCAGCCTGTTACATGGTAAGTCTTGCCGAAGCTGGAGATGATGAACGAACGCTGCGCCAGTTCCGGATGCCGCGACAGCGACTCATGGCGCTGGCCGTCATACACCATGTGCTCGTAGACCTCGTCTGAGGCGATCAGTACCCTGGTGTTGCGTACGATATCCGCCAGCGCCTGCACATCGGCAGCGCCAAGTACGAAACCTGTGGGATTGTGCGGCGAATTCAGCAAGATCATCCTGGTTTTGCCGGTGATTGCCGCAGCGACCTTGTCCCAGGGGATCGTATAGCCATGCTGGTCCAGTTCCATCGAAACAAAGACCGGGATGCCACCGGCCAGCCTGATCGACGGCACATAGCTGTCGTAGGCTGGTTCAATGACGATCACTTCATCACCGGCATGCACACAGGCCAGCAGGATGGTCATGATGCCCTGGGTTGCTCCGGCGGTAACGGTGATCTCGGTCGCTGGGTCATAGCGGTGGCCATAGATGGCGGCTATCTTGGCAGCGATGTTCTCGCGCAGCACGGGCACGCCGGGCATCGGCGGATACTGGTTCTGGTCAGCCGCCATGGCCACCGACACTGCTTCTTTCAATGCGGGGTCGCAGGCAAAGTCTGGAAATCCCTGGCCCAGATTTACCGCATTTTTTTCAACGGCAAGCGCCGACATGATGGAGAAAATGGTGGTGCCGACTTCAGGAAGCTTGGAGACGAGGGCGGGTGCAGTGGATGCGGCGAGAGAAGCAGAAGTGGCGGAGGAGGCGGTGCTGGTGGGATTCATGTCTGGATCAATCGCAAGGGTCCCCGGCGCACAGGGCCGGGGACCGTACAGTCAAAGAAGGGCTGTCGTAAAGCTATCAGAAATTACTTGGTGCCGAACAGACGGTCGCCTGCATCGCCCAGGCCTGGAATGATGTAGCCGTGTTCGTTGAGGCACTGGTCAACCGATGCAGTAACGATGGGCACGTCTGGATGCGCTGCCTGCATGACCTTGATGCCTTCAGGGGCAGCCAGCAGGCAGACGAACTTCATCGTGACCGCGCCCCGTTGCTTCAGCTTGGCGACGGCGGCCGCAGCGGAATTGCCGGTAGCCAGCATAGGATCAACAACAATCACCAGGCGTTCGGCGATGTCGTCCGGCACCTTGAAGTAATATTCCACCGGTTCCAGCGTTTCCGGATCGCGGTACAGGCCTATGTGGCCGACGCGGGCGGCAGGCAGCAGATCGAGCATGCCGTCAAGAATGCCGTTGCCGGCGCGCAGAACAGAAATCACGCACAGCTTTTTGCCGCTGATGGTTGGCGCTTCTATGGTCGCCATCGGCGTTTCTATCGTTACCGATTCCAGCGGCAGGTCGCGCGTGACTTCATACGCCAGCATCTGGCTGATTTCGCGCAGCAGGCGGCGGAAATTGTCAGTCGTGGTATCTTTGCTGCGCATGAGGCTTAGCTTGTGTTGCATCAGGGGGTGCCTGATTTCCGTCACATGGTCTGACAAGGTGTTTCTCCGTAAATGGGTAAGCAATACTGTGCTGCAGAGTAGCGGTGGCGCCCTGGCTTATGGCCGGGCGGGCGCGATGAGATGGTACAGCAGAGGCTCAATTTTACGCTTGCGCGGCTAATCCGGAAATGCTTTTAACTGCCTTTATTATAACGAGCCTGCATGTGCGATTATTTTTCCGCCAAAACCAGTCCATTAGGACTAAAACTGGCAGATACAGTACATTATTAAATTTTCTTGCTTTGCAGTCAAAAACATTGACAGATTTGCACTTTGCCGACTAATCTGGATTAACGGCCTATTTCCGCCAGCCATCGCACCGGTGGGCGCTCGTGAAGCTTGCAGGTGGAGCTGGATGTAAACCTGACGCGGGAACCGCAAACTGGCAAAGCACGTGAATGCAGCAAATGTTAATATACCTATAATAGTGCCAGCAGGGAGCGGCTGGTCGGCTGTTCTGGTGCCGGATTGTCTCTGCTGCTGACGCTGTTGCTCCACATTCTGACAAAGGACTATGGCTCATATTCTGCAGATGAACAGATGACTATCCGCAAACAGCATCAAACCCAGCCGGCCGCCGTTGCCGCTGCAGCCTCGGAGAAAGAGTGATGATGAAAGTGCTTGTCGTTGAAGACAATGAAGCAAATATGAAGCTGGCAGTCATAGTGCTGGAAAGTGGCGGTTACCAGGTAGTGCAGGCGGTGGATGGCGCGCAAGGCATAGAACAGGCCAGGCATGAACTACCGGACCTGATCCTGATGGATATCCAGCTGCCCGGCACGGACGGCCTGACGGCAACCCGCATCCTGAAAGCGGATGCGGCTACCAAGCATATCCCCATCATTGCGCTGACCGCGTACGCGATGAAAGGCGACGATGAAAGAATGTTTGCCGCCGGCTGCGACGGGTACATCACCAAACCCATCCACTATCCGGAACTGCTGGCGCAGGTTGCGCGGCATCTGGGAAGAGATTCAGGCATCTGAATACCGTATAGGCCATCAAGCATCTGAAATCGCGGGCATCCGCAAGCGCAAGCGCAGAACACAAAATATATACATATCTTGGGAAGAACAGATGTAAACAAGAGACGAATGGAGAGTAATAATGGCCGACACAGAATCTCGCATACTCATTGTTGACGACGATATCCATAATTTGAAATACCTGGAAGCCGTGCTGAGCACGGGCGGCTATCTGACCAGCACGGCGGCAGACGGTGAGCACGCGCTGGAAACGGTGGCCAGCTTCAAGCCCGACCTGATCCTGCTGGACCTGATCATGCCGGGCATAGACGGATTCGAAGTAGCCCGCCGGCTGAAGCTGGACCCTAGCACCAAAAACATCCCCATCATCATGATCACGTCGCTGGACGACAGGGATTCCAAGATCCGCGCGCTGGAGGTAGGCGCCGAGGAGTTCTTGACCAAGCCAGTGGACCGCGCCGAACTCTGGGTCCGGGTCAGAAACCTGTTGCGGCTGCGCGAATACACCAACTTCCTCGCCAATCACACGCAGATACTGGAAGGGCAGATCAAGCAGCGCACCGCGCAGCTGACATCCAGTTATCGCGAAACCATACAGACGATGAACCGCGCCGCCGCCTATCGTGATGAGGAAACCGGCGCCCATGTCAAACGCATCAGCTACTACTGTGTTGAGCTGGCCGAAACAATGGGCATGGGTGCTGATTTCTGCGAGCGTATTTTCTATGCCAGCCCCATGCACGATGTTGGCAAGATAGGCATCCCCGACGCAATACTGCAAAAGCCGGGAGGTTTTCAGGCGGATGAATGGGAAATCATGAAGTCCCACTCGGCGCTGGGCGCCAAGATGCTGGAAAGCGGCGAATCTCCCTACCTGACCATGGGGCGCGAGATCGCCATGTGGCACCATGAGCGCTGGGACGGCACCGGTTATCCACATGGGCTGGCCGGCGAAAACATACCGCTGGCGGCCCGCATCATGCAGATTGCCGATGTCTATGATGCGTTGCGCTCCAAGCGGCCCTACAAGACCGCCTATACGCAGACCAGGGCGCTGGAGATCATTTTGAATGGCGATGGCCGCGTCATGCCGGGGCACTTCGACCCGCAGGTGCTAGATGCGTTCCGCATCAGCTCACGCCGCTTGCTGGAGATCTACGACACCGAATTCGAGCATTTCGGGCACGTCTGATGTTAAGTGTGATGTTGAGCTTGATATTGAATCCGGTGCTTGTCTAATAGTTCACACCCTTATCCCCGGCCGCCATGCCTGTGGCTGCGGCGGGCGCGGCGGATAAGCGGGAAATAGCAGGCTTTTCCCGTTCTGCTTCATCAATTGTTTATCTTTGCGTGCTGTGATAATCCATGGTAGCAAGCTCCGCTATAGGGGCGACACTCAATTGGAGGCACCGAATGGACGCAAAGGCATTATCAAATAAATTATCTATGGGCAATTTTTCCATGGATACGCATGCCGATTTACGCGACGATTTCCACGCGTCGGATGCCCCTTTTGAGTCTAATTCGCGAATCGACGTCAAAGGCATACGCGAAGCCATTGCTCGCGTAGAGGCCGAAGCGCGCGCCACCGTTGCCGCGGAAAACCGAATCATGGCGGAAGCACGGGCCCGCTCGTTGGCCGAAGACCGCGCGCAGGTTGATGCGGAAGCGGCAGCGCTGGCGCAGCAAAAAGCCCAGCTGGACGAAGAAATGATCTCCAGCAACCGGGCGCGCGTTGAGGCGGAGCGGCTGTCGCGCGAGGCCAGCCAGGCCAGGATCGCTGCCGCCAATGAAGAAACGCATGAGCTGCAAGAGCGTATCAAGATGGATGCACTGGCTAAACAGCAGGCGGATGAGCGCATCAGGTCGGAAAAAGAGGCCAATAAGCGCGCTGCAGAGCAGATGCAATCCGATGTTGAGCTCGGTGCAAAGGCAAAGGAGGCTGCCGAAGGCCTCGCCCGGGAAACGCTGAATGCGCGCAACTGGGCGACTGCCCGTTTTGCCGCATCTGATGCAGCCAAGCAGGAAGCGGAAGAAAGGGCGCGCGCTGACCTGCGTATTGCCGAACTTGCCAAGGAACGAGAAAAACGCGACCGTGAAGCACGGGAAACCGCTGAAATGCTGTTGAAAGTGCGTACCGAAGCCTTGCAAATGAGCCGCGAGCGTGACGAAGCAGATGCGATGGCGCTGGAATTTGCGATTAATCGCGCGCCTATCGAAGTGCGTGCCCGTGAAGATGCGCTGGCCAGGGTCGCCATGGAGCAGGAGCATGAAGCGATGGCGCAGGCCCGCGTTGAATCGGAAAAGCGCGCGGGTGAAGCGATACAGATGCGCCTGCAGGCAGAAACTGAATTGCGCAACGCCGCCGTCAAGCGCGAACAGGCCGAGCTGATTGCTGCCGCTACCGCGCAGGCACGCCGCGACGCTGAAGAAAAAATCCGCATCGTCACCGAATCCCGCATAGCTGCCGAGCGCGAATTGCAATCCACGACGATGTACCGCGTGGAAGCTGAGCAACAGGCCGATGAAGTGGCGCGCGGCAGGCTGTTGACTGAAGTAGCGGCAGCCGAGCAGGCGCAGCGCCGTGGCATGCTGGAGAACCATGCAGCCCAGGCAGCAGACGAGCGCATGCAGGAAGAGCACAGGGCCGCTACGCTGGCGCAGGAACGCGCCGAACGCGAACTGGAATCACTGGAACTGGCACGCGAGAAGGCGGATGCTGAACAGCAGGCGCTGGCGGCATCTGCATTGCATGTCGAACTGCTGAAAAAAACCAGTGCAGCAGCCGGCCAGGCCGCCGAAATGGCGCGAGAACTGGCGCATGCCGAGCAACTGCGCATAGAAGCGGAACAAAAGGTAGTGCAGGCCATCCAGGAAAAACTGCAGGCGGAACAAAAGCAGGCTGAAGAAGCTGCCGAAGCAACAAGGCTGGAGCAGGCAAGGGTAGCGCTGCTGAAAGAGCAGCAGGAAGTCGATGCGCAAATCAGGCAGGCGCGCGAAATGGAATGCGCTGCTGAAAAAGCCATCCTCCAAAAAAATCTGGAACAGGCAGAGCTGCAAAAGCAGATTACCGCGGCTTCTATTAAAAAAGACGAAGATGCAGCCGAGCTGCTGCGCCTGGAACAGCAAAGGGCGGATGATGAACGCACCGCCGCTGCGTTGATGCAAGACAAGCTGGAGGTGGAGCGCAAGCGCGCTGGCGCAATGCAGCAGGTGATCCACGCCACACAGGAAAAGCTGGAAGCTGAGCAGGCTGCACAGTTGGAAGCGGACGCACGCCTGCAAGCCGAACAGCAAGCACAGGCACTGGCGCAAGCCAGGGAATTGAACGACAAAGAAACCAGGATGGCGCTGGAAGCGACGGTAACGGCAGAGCGCCATGCGCTGGAGCAGGCGCAGGTACAGGCAGAAGCGCAAAAGAAAGCCGCCAGACTGGCGCTGGTAAAAGCGCGCCAAGCGATAGAGCTTGGCAAGGTAGAGCAGGTGAGGTTGCAGGCGGAGCATGAAGCTGTCGTGGCTGCGCAGCAAAAACTGGAAGCGGAACGCGCCGCAGCGGAAGAGGTAATCGCCTGCGCGGTGATAGACCGTGAACACAGCGTGGTATTGCGCGAGCGCCAGCAGCAGGAGGCGCTGGCCAGGGAATCCCGCCAAAGCCTGTTGCAGGCTGAGCAATCGCGCCTGGAGAAGATGACAGAACACGCCGAGTTGCAGCGTGAAACCGCTGCTGTGGCGCAGGCCAGGGCGGCTGAAGCGGTGGAGTTGGGCAAGACCTTGCGCCAACGCGCAGAATCCGAAAAACGGGCGCTGGCGCTGGTACAGCAAAAGCTGGCGGCAGAGCAGCAGCTGATTGTTGAGTTGCAGGAAAAAGCCACGCTGGAGCAGCAGCAACTGAGTATATGTGAAGAAAAATTGCGTTCCGAGCAGGAACTGCTGGCAGCGATTGCTTCCCGTAACGATGCAGAGCAAAAACTGCTGGAACAAAACCAGCAAAAGGCAAAATCCGAGCAGGAACTGGCTGTTGCGATACGCGCCAAGGCAGAACTGGCAGAACAGCTAGCCAGCGCCGAAAAGGCCAATGCGCAGGAGCAGCAGCGCAATCTCGCGCTGGTAGGCGAAAAATTGCGCGCAGAAGAAGAGCGTTCGCGGTCGCTGCAACAAGAGGCAAGCGCCAATGCGGAGCGCCTGCAGGCTGAACGAGCCGCAGCAGAGCAAGCCAAAGCCCGCGTGCAGGCAGAGCAGCAACAGGCGGAACTGGCCATCGCGCGTGCCGCTGCAGAGCAGGAGGCGCTTGCCGCTACCCAGGAAAAACTGGAGCAAGAGCAGCTGTTGCAAGCCAATATCAAGACCTTTGCCGATAGCCAGCACAAAGCCCGCGAGCTGCTGGTTGCCAAACTGCACAAAGTGGCTGAACTTGAAAAAGCCGCACAGGAACGTGCCGTGGCAGATGCAGAAGTGATCAGTATCGCTAGCCAGAAACTGGCGGCAGAACAGCGTGCCCGCGAAGAAGCGGCCATCAGCCTGCAAGCCGAGCAGCGCCTGAAAGAATATGCAGATGCCCGCGAAGGCGTGGAAAGGCAAGTGCGCATCGCCAATGAAACCGGCCTGCGCGCCGAGCAAGCGCTGTATCAGGAAATGGCAACGCATGCCGATGCGCAGACACTGGTTGCCGCACTGACCGTGCAACGCCTGCAGGAAGAACAATCTGCCGTCGCATTGCTGCAGCAAAGGACGCAGGCCGAGCAAGTTGCCGTAGAACTGCTCGTGCAAAAGCAGGCGGCGGAATTGCAGGCGCTGGCCGAAGCAGAAGCGAGGGCAGCAGCCGAACAGCAGCAACTGGCGCTGGTCCAGGCAAAACTGCTGGCCGACACCGAAGCAAAAGAAATAGCGGAAAAACTGAACCAGGCCGAGCAGCAATGGCTGGCCTCGTCTGCCGAAGAAGCGCAGATGAAGCAACAGGCAGCGCAGGCTTTGGATGAAAAAAACCGTCTGCTGGTGGAATCTGCAGTAGCGGAAAAAGCCCGTGCTGAAGCTGACCAACGACTGGCGGCAGAATTGCAAGCCAGGCTGGAAGCCGACCGTCGCGAGTGTGTCGCAGCCGCACAGCGCGCAGCGCTGGAGCAGGGTGTTGCTGAAGCGTCAAACGCCCGGGCAGATCTGGAAGAACGGGCAGTAAATGACCTCGCCGCCAAGCATGAGACGGAACAGCAGCTGTTTGCAAAATCGGCCGAGCACGCACGCGCACAACGCCTCGCCAACGAAACCGTACAAGCCAAACTGCATCAGGTGGAAGAACTGGCGCGTATAGAAAATGAACGCGCTGCAGTGGAATTGCAGGCGCTGAAAGCAGTTGAGGCCAAATTGGCTGCCGAACAACTGGCGGTAGCAGAAGCGGCGAGCCGCTTGCAGGCTGAGCAGGAACTGTTGTCCATTGCCGAAGCCCGCGCCAAGGCCGAGCAGGAAGCGAACCAGCACGCGCAGGCCAAGCTGGCCAGCGAGCGCGAGGCTGCCGAGCTGACGGCACAACAGGCCAACACGGCAAAACAGGCGGCTGAGCTGGCCGCATTGCATGCCAATGAATTGCTGGCTTTGCAGCATGTAGAATTACAGCATGCAGATCTGGCGCAACAGAATCTGCTGGCGACACAGACACTGACGCGCATAGAGCAGGACAAAATCGCACTAGATAAGACTGCACTGACGACGATAGAGCAAAAAATCGAAGCAGAAAAAATGATTTTTGCCGAATCTGAACGGCGCGTTCAGCTGGAGCAGGAGTTGGAACGCCAAGGCGAACTGCGCGTGCAACAAGAGCTCGCGGCCCGCCAGGCGGCGCAGGAAAGGCTGGAGCTGGAGCAGCAGCTGAATGCAGCGGAAATCAAATTCATCAAGGAGCAAAGGCAGGCGGCAGCCTCGCTGGCGGCAGAACTGGAACAGCAGGAACTGCAACAGCAACAGTTGCAGCAGCTCGAAGCAGGACGTGCCGATGCACAGCGCGAGTTTGCCGAAACACTGCAACAGCAGCAAGCAATGGAAAGCAGCCTGCAGCAGGAAGTCGCTTTGCAAACCGCGCTGGAACAGCAAAAAAATGCGCTGCTGCAGCAGCGCTTGGCATTGGAAGCGCAAGCTGCTGCGGCACTGCAGGCCGGCGTTGACGCGGAACAGGCAACCATCGCTGCGCAACTGGCGGCAATGGAAGCACAGCAGCAAACTATCTATGCCGCAGAGCAGGCTGCACAGCAAGCCACAGAACTGGAGCAACGCCAGCAGCAATTGCATGCGATGCACAGGCAGGAAGCGGAATCGGCACAGCGCCAGTTGCAGCACGAGACCGAGCAGGCTGAAGCAATCGCCAATGACCTGCTGGCGCGCTTCACGCAAAAAACCGAGCAAAGCGTGGTATGGCGTCATCGTGCAGAAGCTATTTTGTCTGAAGCGCCGGTCGCAGTACCATTGCCTTCCAAAACAGGCAAAAGCAAGCTGCGCACATCAGTCTTCAGTGGTATTGCAGTCGCCGCTGGCGTCGCAGGCATGGTGGGATGGAGCACGCTGGATTTGTCGCATGCCGCGGTAGTCAGTACCAAAGGCGCGGCATCGGCCATTACGATAGCAGGCGCAACGCCGCTGACTTTGGCAGGGGCTAACAAGCTGCGCATGTCCTATCAGCTGGCGGCAATTCAGCAGCCAGCGGGCGACAGCAGCGTCAAATAGGAAAAGGTCAGCAAAAATAAGCTGGAGTAGGAGAGAGAGTAGAGACGGGCAGGCTGCAAGGCTTGCCCGTTTTTGCATTTTTGGGGGAACTGCATGAAAATCGTGCAAAAATGGTCTGAAGCCGTGCGGCGATCATGCTGGGTGCGCTGCGAATCACACGTTAATCATACGGTAATCATGCCGCAGCTGTGGCGCGTATGGCCACTACGGCATCACGGGAAGGCAATCAGCACCGTGAATCCGCCATTGGCGTGGTTGGATATCCTTAGCTTGCCGTGATGGCGTTTGACAATGCGTTCCACGATGGCTAGCCCGAGGCCGGAACCGTTGGCCTGGCTGCGCGCCGCATCTACCCTTGTGAACGGCCTCAGCAGGCGCGGCAGATCTACCTCTGGAACACCCTGGCCGTGATCGCGGAAGCTAATCATGATGCCTTGTTTCTTTTCTTTATTCTTGTAGCTGGTGCGGATATCGACGTGCGTGAATGCGGTATTGGGCGTCTTGCCGTAGCGCCGTGCGTTTTCAATAATATTGGTGAATAGCCGGTGCAGTTCGACGGTATTGCCCTTGATTTCCATGTTGGGGTGGATGGCTGCGCGTATCACGATGTCGCTCTGGCGCGAATATTCCTCGACGATCTGCTCCAGCATGTCGCTCAGGCTGACAAAATCAAAATTCAGTTCTTCCGACGGCTTGGCGTAGACCAGGAACTGGCCAATGATCGCATCCATCTGGCCTAGGTCGGATTGCATGCCGATGCGGGCTTCATCGGTTAGCGAGGCCATTTCCACTTCCAGCTGCATGCGCGCCAGCGGCGTGCGCAGATCGTGAGAAATGCCGGCCAGGATTACGGCGCGGTCGGATTCTATGCGCACCAGATCTTCTACCATCTGGTTGAAGCTGATATTGGTTTCCTTGATCTCATTGGGCCCCGATTCGGGCAGCGGCTTGGGTTGCTTGCCTTTGGCCAGCATGCGGGCCGCGCCGCTGAGCCTGGCCAGCGGTTCGTTGATCAGCTTGGAAATAAAAGCCGCGCCCAGCAGCGTCAGGAACAATGTAATGGCAGCCCAGCCCAGCAGTTGCAGGCCGGTGGTCGGCTCCAGCCGTCCCTCGTCCAGCTTAAGCCAGTACTGGTCGCCGTCTATCTCGAAACTGATCCAGAAGCCGGTGACGTTGTTCATCTTCTTGGCGAAGCGGGTGTCCTCGCCCAGCCGCTCCCTGACCAGGGTTTGCAGCTCGCGGTACATCGGCGTTTCTTCCGGCGGATCTATCTTGTCGGAATTTTCCAGCAGATAGATGCGGATGCCCTCATTGCTGGCCAGGTCGATCAGCAGTTCGGTGCGTTTGTCCGGCGCGGAGTGAGTCAGCGCCGCGCGCGTGATGGTCACCACGGAGACGATCTGCGCAGCAATCTGCTGCGCCCTCGGCGTGCGCTCTACCATACGGAAACTGGCAAACCATGCCGCCATACTGCTCATCACGAGGAAAGTCAGCAGGAAGAAGGTGCGCCAGAAAAGTCCGCTCAGGAGCCAGTCGAAACTGTTTAAATAGGCGCGCATTCAATAAGCGGCAATTGTCTTGCTCTCTTGATGTTACTGGCGGGACTGTCCGTCCGGAATGAATACGTAGCCAAGACCCCATACCGTCTGTATGTACAGCGGATTGGACGGGTCGGGCTCGATCAGCTTGCGCAGACGGGAAATCTGCACATCCAGGCTGCGGTCGAACACTTCGTATTCACGGCCGCGCGCCAGTTCCATCAGCTTTTCACGCGATAGCGGCTGCCTTGCATGGCGGGCGAATACTTTCAGTACCGAGAATTCACCGGTTGTCAGCGCAATGTTTTCACCGTTCTTTTTCAGCGTGCGGGTTGCCAGGTCAAGAACGAAATCGCCGAATTCAAAAGACTGCGGGCCATCGGATGGCGCACCCGGCAATTCGTCCGGCGTTTTGCGGCGCAGTACAGCGTTGATCCTGGCGACCAGTTCGCGTGGG
>JAYSKH010000288.1:0-2039 GCA_043726505.1 Undibacterium sp.
GCGCTGTTCCTTGTAGCTGAGTTTTTTCTTCGCAACGGCAGCTGGTGCAGCTTTCGCTTCCACCTTGGCATCCACTTTTGCAGCAGGCTTGTTGGCAGTGACGGTAGGACGATAACGTTCCCAGTCGGTATAACCGCCGATAAATTCGCGCCACTGGCCTTCGCCTTCAGACACGATCACCTGCGTCACGACGTTGTCCAGGAAGGTACGGTCATGGCTGACCAGGAACACAGTGCCTTTGTAGTCTTCCAGCAGTTCTTCCAGCAGTTCCAGCGTATCGATATCCAGATCGTTGGTCGGCTCATCCAGCACCAGCACGTTGGCAGGCTTGGCAAACAGACGAGCCAGCAGCAGGCGGTTACGTTCGCCGCCGGACAGGGATTTCACTGGTGAGCGCGCGCGTTCCGGTGCGAACAGGAAATCGTTCAGGTAAGACATCACGTGCTTACGCTGGCCGTTGATCTCTACCCAATCGCTACCCGGCGCAATCGTGTCGGCCAGGCTGGCCTCTTCATTCAACTGCGCGCGCATCTGGTCAAAGTATGCGATCTGCAGCTTGGTGCCCTGCTTGATCGTACCGCTGTCAGGCTGGTCTTCACCCAGAATCAGCTTCAGCAAGGTGGTCTTGCCGGCGCCATTCGCGCCGATCAGGCCGACCTTGTCGCCGCGCATCAGAATCGCGCTGAAATCACGAACGATCAGCTTGTCGCTAAAGCTCTTGTTGACGTTGTCCAGTTCCGCCACGATCTTGCCGGAGCGCTCGCCGGTGGACACATCCAGCTTAACCTGGCCTTGCTGATCACGGCGCACGCTGCGCTGCACGCGCAAATCTTCCAGACGTTTAACGCGGCCTTCATCGCGCACGCGGCGCGCCTTCACGCCTTTGCGTATCCAGATTTCTTCCTGCGCCAGGAATTTGTCGAACTTGGCATTTTCCACTTCTTCCACTTCCAGCTGCTCTTCCTTACGGGTCTGGTAAGTCGTGAAATTGCCGGGGTAGGACGTCAGCTTGCCGCGGTCCAGTTCGATGATGCGTGTCGATACATTGTCCAGAAAGCTGCGGTCATGCGTGATGAACAGTACGCTGCCCTTGAAGTCGCGCAGCAAACCCTCCAGCCACATGATGGAGCTGAAATCCAGATGGTTGGTCGGCTCATCGAGCAGCAGCACATCGGGTGCACTGACCAGCGCGCAAGCCAGCGCCACGCGCTTCTTCATCCCGCCGGACAGCGTGCCCATGATGGCATCGGCCTTCAGGTTCAGCTTGTCCAGCGTAGTTTCTACCTTGTTCGTCAGGCTCCATGCATCCGCCGCATCCAGCTTGACCTGGATGTCATGCATGCGCTCCATCAGCGCATCGTCATTGTCGCCGCCAAACTGGCCAGTCAGCTCTTCATACTCTTGCAGCAAAGCCTGCATATCGCCCATGCCGGATGCCACCGCATCAAACACGCTAAGATCGGCGGAAAATTGCGGCTCCTGCTCCACGTAGGCAATCTTCAACCCCTGCTGCATCACCAGCAAGCCGTCATCCAGCTTGGATGTGCCCGCGATGATTTTCAGGAGAGAAGATTTGCCGGTGCCGTTACGGCCAATCAGGCCGACGCGCTCCGAAGTTTCCAGCGAAAATTCTGCATGATCGAGCAAAGCCACGTGGCCAAAGGCCAGCTGGGCATCGCTAAGAGAAATGACTGCCATAAATGCTTAATACCGGTTAATACGTCAACAAAGAGCGTAATTTGGATGGGAAAGGCAGTATTGTACCGACAAGCCGCCATCTCCACCGATTTATTACCGCAAGTGCACATGGAAGCGGAACGCCCAAAATAGGCGATCAACCTAAAAATGCAGGATTTTTTGCATTTTCAGCATTTTTTGTTAAATTTCATTTGAGTGGGGAATTACAGGTAGGGTAAGATGGCAGACTTTCCAGGGTATGCAAATATCCTAGAGTCTCTCCGTAGCACAATGGATAGTGCACATGCCTCCTAAGCGTGGGATACAAGTTCGATTCTTGTCGGAGGGACCAGTCATGAAAC
>JAYSKH010000289.1:0-15594 GCA_043726505.1 Undibacterium sp.
CTGTCGTTTCATCGCCGAATACGTTTTTGCTGTAAGCCTTGAACTGTGCATTGCTCGCGATGAAGCTTGCATCCGGTTCATACTCTTCGCTGGACAGATGCGTGTTCCATGGCGACAAACTGGCGCCGCAGGTAATCCACAGACCATGTGCGCTGGAAGTATCCACATTGTGGTACTTCACCAGGCTCAGTTTGCCGGTAGTCTGGTCCTGGTCCAGCGTCAGGATAGCGATAGGCGAAGGCAGGCGGCCGTAGGTGTCGGCGCCGCTCTGGTCACGTGTCGTGTATTCAAACTGCACAACGGCAAACACAGCCTTGCCCTTGATGCCGGTCACAGTCGGATTTGCCAGTGCCAACAAAGAAGTGCCGTCCGGAGAATCAGAGAAGAACTGGCGTTCCTTGCCAACCACCGATTTGTCGATGATAGGCTTGTTGTTGATGTCCACATAGCCGCCACTCAGTATCGTGCCGCCTTTGCCGTCCGGCACCAGATCGCCGGTGATGAAGAAAGGCTGGTACGCCAGTTTGTAGCTGATCTTGGTATTGTCGCTCAGCAGCACGTTCAGTGTAGAGCCCAGCGTCGTGGTCGCCATCGCGGCCGGAGTGGCAAGCGTAGGCGCAGGCATGGAGGCAAACGAAGCAGAAACGTATTTAGCGGCAACCGGCACAACAGGTGGCGCTACGGCGACAGCATCGCTACCGCCGCAAGCGGACAGCAAGGACGTGGACGCGACGGCGCCCAGGGGCAGCATAGGCACACCGGCCAAGAATTTAAGTGCCTGACGGCGACCGGGCTGAGGCAAATTGGACATATTGTTGATTTCCAGGATTTGGTTGAATACGGGCTAATCTCGCCGGCAAACGGCTGAGTTCGCGGTTGAAGAAGTGTTAAACCCCTCTTTGCGGCGAAGTATAGATACATAATGTTACGAAAAGATGACATAAATTTACTTAAAATTACATAACGACTCTTTACGAAACTTTACGAAATAATATTTAGACATGTTAGCTGCATATTTATTGCAGCAGGCAAGGCGCGCCGGAGTATGAAACCCAAGCCCTGCCCTGAAGTGAAAGCGAACGCTGGACGGCAAAGAAGTGAAAGAAGCTTTATGCGTTGTCAGGTATTAGCGCGGGCTACGCTGCAAAGCTATGACAAGCAGGGGAAATAGGGGAAATAGAAAAAATTCTTCTGGAGTTATTCGAAGATGAGTTTCTTTGAGGTCCTGATGCGTTGAGCAGAAATTTCCCTTGCAGGACGGCCGGTTCCGGCGACACAAAATTCAGCGGACCAGCAAACGGTTCTCAAGCTCCTGCAGCAGCACATTAACCTTGGGCGTCAGCTGGCGCGCACGCGGCCATACGAGGTGCAAAGGCAATCCATCCGTCGCCAGCGGCGCCATGATTTCAAGCAGAGCGCCCGAGTTCAGATCGTCCTGCACCAGCCAGGTCGCAAACTGCGCAACGCCAAGGCCGGCCCGCACGGCGGCCAGTTGCGCTTCGCCGTCGCCTGCGACCATGCGGTGGGCAACGACATGCTGCTCCACATCGCCGTCGTGCGATGCAAACAGCCAAGGGCTGACGGCGCCGTCAGCCTTGCCATAGCAGATGCAATCGTGGCGATCGAGATCCTGGATATTTTCGGGCCGGCCGCGGCGCTCAAGATATGCCGGGGAAGCACAAAAAATCAGCCGCTCGCTGCCCAGATAACGATGCCCCAGCGATGCCGGCCAGTCCCGCGATCCGCCTATCCTGACGGCAAGGTCAATGCCTTCATCGATCAGATCAACAAAGCGATCGCTAAACGAGATATGCGGCAGCACGCCGGGAAATTTCTCTGCAAAGCCCAGCAATATCGGCATGACCCGAATGCGGCCGAAAGACGCCGGCAAGGCCAGGCGCAGGCGGCCTGCGGGATCGGTTTTCTGGGCCGCCAGAACGGCCTCTGCTTCCGCCAGATCCGTCATCACCCGGCTACAGGTTGCATAAAAAGCATGTCCAGCATCGGTCAACGCCAGCCTGCGGGTGGTGCGGTCAAACAATATGACGCCAAGGCGGCTTTCCAGCCGCGCGACGCTTTTGCTGACCGCCGAACTGGTCAGGCTCAGGCGTTCTGCCGCCAGCGTAAAGCTGCCGCAATTGGCGGCATAAACAAATGGCGCAATGCCTTTAAGGCGCTCGGACGGTGACATGGAGAGGTTTGAAAATAATGGATTGATGAAAATAATTCTCAATATCAAGGAAATTTTACCCGAGATAAGAATTTAAGTCGCAGGTAGAGTTGCCAGCTTCTGACACAAACAGCCAAATACCATGCAAAAGCGCGCACTCATCATCGGAAACAACGGCATCGTCGGAAGCGGACTTGCCGCACATCTGCTGTCCAACGGCTGGCTGGTGCACGGCGTATCCCGCAGCAGCAGCGCTGCCGTCGCCGGCTGTCGGCATATCAGCGCGGACCTGACATCCGCAGATTCGGTTGCTTCAGCGCTTGGCGGCATCGACGTCAGCCATGTCTTTTTGACTGCGTGGTCCCGCCAGGCTACGGAAAAGGAAAATATCCGTGTCAATGGCGCAATGGTTCGCAATGTGCTGGAAGTCGTTGGGGCATCTTCGCAGCTTGAGCACGCGGCGCTGGTCACCGGCCTGAAGCACTACCTCGGCCCTTTTGAGGCCTATGGCAAGGGAGCTGTGCCGATCACGCCGTTCCGGGAAGAGCAAGGACGGCAGGATGTCGACAATTTTTATTATGAGCAGGAAGACCGCTTGTTTGAGGCTGCCGCCCGCCACCATTTCACGTGGAGCGTGCACCGCCCTCACACCATCATCGGATTTGCCGTCGGCAATGCGATGAACATGGGCACGACCCTCGCCGTCTATGCGACGCTATGCAAGCACACCGGGCAGCCGTTTGCATTCCCCGGCTCTCTGGCCCAATGGGAAGGCCTGACAGACATGACCGATACCCGACTGCTCGCGCAGCAGATTGCGTGGGCATCTACCCATGCGGCGGGACAAAACCAGGACTTCAATGCAGTCAATGGCGACATCTTCCGCTGGAAATGGATGTGGCCGCGCATCGCGGAGTATTTCGGCATTGAGGCGGCGCCCTATCACGGCGAACTCAATCCGCTGGAATCCAGAATGCAGGATGCCGCCGGCCTGTGGCAGGACATCGCCGGTCAATACCAGCTAAGGGAAGCAGACATCACCAGACTGGCCTCGTGGTGGCATACGGATGCCGATCTTGGCCGCCCCATGGAAGTAGTCACCGACATGAGCAAAAGCAGGAAAGCAGGCTTCCTCGATTATCAGAGCACGCCGGACGCATTTACCGACTTGTTTGACCGCCTGAAGGCCGAGCGCATTATCCCCGCGTAGCGTGACGCAAGATGAATATCGGATCTCTGGCAACAGTCGTAGCCAGAGATCCGGCCAGCCTGCGCGGGGTGCAATGCGTGCCACCAACACAAACATAAAACAGCGGAATATCGCTTTTGACTGAATTGCTCATTCCGTTCTATTTGAAATTATTGAAATACTCAAAAAACGCATTTTCAAAATAATTTCTGCGTGTTTATTGCATTTTTACGCAAAATGAATATACTTCGACCTATGAAATGCTCAGAGTAAGCATTTTATTTAATAGAAAATCATTCATTTTTCATGGTGGAGACAAAATGCAGATACCTATCAAACGGACGCTGGACCGTATTCCCGGCGGCATGATGATCGTGCCGCTGTTGCTGGGCGCAATCATTGCAAGTTTTTTCCCGGCGACACCGAAATTCTTCGGCTCCTTTACCGGGGCATTGTTCACCGGCGCATTGCCCATCCTTGCGGTCTTTTACGTGTGCATGGGCGCCAGCATCAATCTCAAAGCCACACCCTACATCCTGAAAAAAGGCGGCTCCCTGTTTGCCGTCAAAATCTGCCTGGGAATCGCGCTGGGCATCATCTTCGGCCATTACCTTGGCGAAGCGCCCATCTCCGGCGGCATGTTCGCCGGACTGTCAACACTGGCGATTGTTGCTGCGATGAACGATACCAACGGCGGCCTGTATATGGCGCTGATGGGCCAATACGGCAAACCGGAAGACGTCGGCGCCTACTCGGTCATGTCGGTCGAATCCGGCCCCTTTTTAACGATGGTGACCCTGGGCGTTGCGGGTCTGTCAGCCTTTCCATGGCCTACGCTGGTCGGCAGTATCCTGCCGCTGGTGGTTGGCATGCTGCTCGGCCATTTTGACCGTGAAATGCGCGCTTTCCTCAGCAAGGCCGTGCCGGTCATGCTGCCCTTCTTTGCATTTGCGCTCGGTGCCGGGCTGGATCTGAACAAGGTCTGGCAGGCTGGCCTGCTAGGCCTGGGCATGGGCATTGCCGTCGTTGTGGTAAGCGGCATTCCGCTGTTCCTGGTGGACCGCCTGACGGGCGGCACCGGTGTCGCCGGCGTGGCGGCAGCCAGCACCGCAGGTAATGCGGCAACCGTGCCGGCCATTATTGCGGCGGCCAACCCTGTCTATGCCGATGCGGCCAAGTCGGCTACCATTACCGTGGCGGCCTGCGTGGTGGTCACATCCATCCTGGTGCCGATGCTGACAGCCTGGGTGGCCAAGCACAAAGGCGCGCCGGCAGAAGAACGGAGCGCAACCGGCTCAGCCAATACGACGTCAGGCGGCACCGAACCGGCAAGGCAGGGATAATTGCATGGCACAAGTACTGATCATTGCAGATGACCTGTCCGGCGCGGCAGATTGCGCCAGCGCGTTTGTCAAAAACGGCCTTGAAACGCTGGTGCTGATAGAGCAAGCGGACTCACAAGTGCAGCATGTCACCGCCGGCGCAGGCGCAACTATGGCCCAGGTTATCTCGATTGATGCGGACACGCGGCGCCTGCCTGGCGCTGATGCCGCCCGCGCGCACGTCGCACTTTATGGACGTTACCGCGCAGCAGGACAACTGCTGTATAAAAAAATCGACTCCACGCTCAGGGGTAATTTTGCCGAAGAGCTGGCAGCGATCATCGATGAAGCGGGAATGGCGATTGTTGCGCCTGCCTTCCCACAGGCTGGCCGCCTTACGATGAATGGCCATCAGTATCTGAACGACACCCCGCTGGAAAAAACCGATATATGGCGCGGCGAAGGTATTTCCGGCACTGCCCACATCCCCGCGATGCTTGCCCGCCATGGCATCCGGACAGCATCGATAACACTGAATGAAATCCGCCAGGGCGCACAGCAACTGCGCAGCCTGCTGGAGAGCTACGGCAGTAACGGCGTGCAGGCCGTTGTCTGTGATGCCGCGGCCGACGGAGATCTGCAAGCCATCGCGCAAGCGTCTGTTGGGCTGAGTGTGCCCAGATTCTGGGTCGGTTCGGCCGGGCTGGCAAATCATTTGCCAGCGGCTGCGCGTGAATTGCTTGCTTCTGCGGCTCAGGAGACAACAGGCAGCCGCACTGCTGTACCTGCCACCGCTATTGCCGATGGCTCCATACTGACGGTAGTCGGCAGCGTATCGGGCATCTCGCGCTCCCAGGCTGAATACCTGTTTTCCAAGGGACATACCGAACGGCTTGATGTGCCGGCAGCCGTACTACGGCAAGGCCTGTCGCATCCACGCTGGCAGGAGCTGGATAGTACACTGGCGGCTTTATTGGAAAACCGGCGCGACGTGCTGGTGATGATAGGCATGGAAGGTCCGCTGGACATGGCGGAAGGACTGCAGCTATGCCAGGCGCTGGCGCAGATGATTGCACCGCTGGCTGGACATATAAGCGCGGTCATTGCCACCGGCGGCGAAACGGCGCGCGCGATCCTGTCTGCAATGGGAACCAGCGGCCTGCGCCTCACAGGTGAAATCGAGCCGGGCGTGCCGCTATCGGTAGCCGATGGCGCCAGGCCGATAACCGTCATTACCAAGGCGGGCGCTTTCGGCTCGCTGGATACGCTGTTCCGCAGCCATGAAACCCTGCGGGCGATGCGGGCGCCGTAGCGTACACCGCAATTGGATTTTCCTGATTAGATTTACCTGATTAGATTTTCCTGACTAGATTTACCTGACTTATACCATTTAACAAAAGGCCTTTTATGTATCTCCCTATTATTGCAATCACCATGGGCGACGCCGCCGGCGTAGGGCCGGAAATCATCATGAAAAGCCTCGCCGCCAAAGACCTGTACGAACGCTGCAGGCCATTGGTCATCGGTGACGTGAACCGCCTGCGCGAAGCAGGCGCCATACTGGGCAGCGAGCTGACTGTGCATGCGATCGACAGCGTGGACGCCGCTACCTACCAGTACGGTACCGTTGAATGCATAGACCTGGGCCTGATCCCGCCAAATTATCCTTTCGGCCAATTGTCCCCTTTGTGCGGCCACGCCGCTTACTGCTATATCGAGCGCGCAGTGGAACTGGCCGTCATCCAGAAAATAGACGCAATCTGCACTGCACCGCTCAATAAGGAAGCCCTGCACGCAGGCGGCCATATATTTCCCGGCCACACAGAAATGCTGGCCAAGCTGACAGGCACGCCGGAAGTTTCCATGATGCTGGTGGCGCCGAATCTGCGGGTCATCCATGTGACGACGCATATCGGTCTGCTGGACGCGATCAGAAAAATCGAGCCCGGGCTGGTGGAGCGGACCATCTCCCGCGGCTACGATACGCTGGTGCGCTCTGGCATAACCAATCCACGTATAGGTGTATGCGGCATCAATCCGCATGCCGGAGAAAACGGCCTGTTCGGATGCGGCGAGGAAGAGGAAAAAATTATCCCGGCAGTAAAATCTCAGCAGGCGCTTGGCCGTCTAGTGGAAGGTCCTCTGCCAGCAGATACGCTATTCTTCCGTGCAGCCCGTGGCGACTTCGACCTGGTGGTGGCGATGTACCACGACCAGGGCCATGGGCCTGTCAAGGTCATGGGGCTGGAAGCCGGCGTCAATATCACGGTCGGCCTGCCGGTAATCCGCACTTCGGTTGACCATGGCACTGCCTTCGACATCGCAGGAAAAGGCATCGCCGACGAAGGCAGCATGCTGGAAGCCTTGCGCCAGGCCATTGCGCTGGCAACCCGCAGGGCTTAAGCACTCAGCCTGGATTTCGCTGCTAGCCTGATGGCCGCAAAACGTCTCTAGGGAGGCTACTCAAAATGCCACGCAAAATGCCACTCAGCCCGCGTGGCATTTCATTTTGGCGCGCGTATCGTGTAAATTACGTTCATTGAATCAATCATCACTGCACATGGCTATTAATAAAACCGAAAAAAGGCGTCAGACCATATTGGGAATCGTCTCCAGCGGAGACGCCAATGTCGAAGCGCTGAGCCTGCATTTCGGCGTTTCGGAATCCACTATCCGCCGCGACCTGACAGAGCTGGCAAATAGCGGACACGTGGTGAGGACCTATGGCGGCGCCGCACTAATGCGCGAAGACCGCAGGGAATCTTCGCTGGACGAGCGCATGCATCTGCAGCGCGCGCAAAAAGAAGCAATTGCGCGTCTCGCAGCCCAGCAAGTCAATGAAGGCGATACGCTGATTCTGGATGCAGGCACGACGACGGCGGCATTGGCGCGGCAGCTATGCGGCCACCGCCAGCTTCACGTCATCACCAACAACATATCGGTGCTGGCAACGCTTTCCGAGGAACCAGAAATAGCATTGACGCTGCTGGGCGGCAGCCTGCGCAAAATGAGCATGGGAACAATAGGTCCGCTGACGGAACTGACGCTTAGCCGCATGACGGCGGACAAAGTATTTCTCGGTGCAGATGGCCTAGTGGCAGGAACAGGCTTATGTGAAGCAACCCAGGAGCAGGCGGCGCTGAAGGAAAAGATGATGGGTCAAGCTTCTGAGATTTTTGTGCTGGCCGATGCGACCAAGCTGGGGTTTGCTGGCCAGCAGGCATGGACGCCGCTGGACCGTCCGTGGACGCTGATCACTGATTCCGGCGCAAGCGCAGCGCAACTGGCGCCGTTTGAAGCATGTCCGAATATCAGTATCATGATCGCCGCTGTCGCTCCTGTCACGGTCTGAGCCTGGATCTGCCGTTAAATCCGCTACCGCAACAACGGCGCAACGCATCATTTTGCGGTAACGAGCCCGCCCACCAGGTTTTCCAGTATTGCATTGCGCTTGCGCAAACCATCCAGCTGCGCTTTCAGCTCGCGGGTGTCGGCCAGGTATCGATCCCTTTCCAGCATCGACCTCATCCTCGCATGCTCAAGGTCAGCCTGCAGGCTGGCAGATAAATCGCGCTGGCGCGCCAATTCTGCCATTAATGTGCGCTCTGCCGTACGAAAGCGGTCTTCAGCAGTCTCTTTTTCTGCCAGCAGCCGGAATATGTCTACGGTAAATGCCCTCTGCAGCGCGGCAACCTCTTCTGGAACCCCGCCTTGTTCCAACAGTTGATACTGCGCAAAAGTGGGCGGCAAGATGCCGTCCATACCGGCGGTTTGCCGCCAGTAATCATCCTCGTTCATGTGCGCTTGATTCATCGTCATATTCTCCGCCGGTGGCCGGCATGTCCAGGCAGTCTGCGTGACTGTATTGTGAATTGTTTGAAAAATTCCAATCACACGCTATATACATAAGAATATAGCGGAAATTAACAAAGTCTGCATCAAAGTCTGGCGCAATTCAAAAAAAGCTGCCGAAGCCAAGACAACTAGACGCATTGTTTTTGCCCATTGGCGAAAAGAAAGCAAAAGGAAGGCAAAAGGAAGGCAAAAAAAGGCGGAAATTGGCGGTGGTGATAGTAAAAATACAGCCTGCCGCATACTGCACGGACGCGTTCTGCAATATGATGCGCTAAGGTCACGAACACGCCAGACCACCGGCGGCAGGCCGCATTCATTCATCAAGATCACCCAAGGAAAAAATATGAAAACCAGCGCGCGCAACCAATTTACAGGCAAGGTATTCCACATAAAACAGGGTGCCGTGAATGACGAAGTAGAGCTGGAAGTCGGTGGCGGACATAAGATTGTCGCCACCATTACCCGCGACAGCACGGCCAGCCTGGGCCTGGCCGTAGGCGGTACCGCATTTGCACTGATAAAGGCATCTTCCATCATCGTGATGACGGATGATCAAGGCGTTAAATTCTCTGCGCGCAACCGCCTGGCAGGCACTGTCTCACGCCTGTTGCCAGGTGCGGTAAATACTGAAGTGGTGATTGATTTGTCAGGTGGGGGTTCAGTCGCAGCCATCATTACCAATGAGAGCAGCAGTAATCTGGCCCTCGCGGTGGGAACAGCCGCCACTGCCATGTTTAAGGCATCAAGCGTTATCCTGGGCGCGCCCGCCTAAAAAAATACGGCCGCTTATATAGCGCATATATAAGCGGCCGTATTTTTCATGCAAAGCTTTAAGGGGTTACATCACTTCATACTGCCCGCGGATCTGGCCGGTATGGGAGACCCCGCCATGGATCTGCTGGCGCATGGTCTCCAGCAAACTGGCGCGCCTACGGTATTCAGCACGTTTTTTGGATGGCCGCTCTTCTATCGGCGTTTCCTCTATATGGCAAGGAATGTCAAAATTGCCGTTGCCGTTTTCCACTCCGCCCGCCAGCGTCCACAGCTGGTCATACTCTGCATGAATGGTTTTTTTGGAACGGTAGCGCCACGATCTGTAGATGTGGTTTTCCTTGCTGATGCATTCTATCTTGCTGCAGTTGACCAGGCCGGCCACGGCGCGCAAGGCCTCTATTAGCAGCAGCCTAGGCTGTATGCCGTGCAGCGCATGGGTTGCATCCCTAACCACATCGCGGCAATCACCTACCTTGCACTGTATGCCGCCCACCTTGATCATCACCTCATGATCCGGCTTGACCAGGCTGAAGGTCAGCCACAGCAAGGCAACATTATTTACGCTCAATTCCAGCGTAGCGCCACCTTCACGCTTGAAGGTTTCACTGCGGCACATACTGATTTCTATGTTTTCATCGGTTTTACCGGCAATCCGGCATAGCGTGATACGTCCGCCAGCCATCGCTTCGCTGGCCTGCCTCGCCCCAAACAAGTCCTGAAAAAGCTCAAAATGGCCTTTCATCAGCGATGCGCGCTTGGTTGCGGTGATATTTCTGTCAAAGAATGGACGGTGAACTGCTTCAACCAGACTGGGTTCTTTGGTCGCAATATCATTCAGATAACTATTTTTCAGGTAACGGAACCAGTGCGCGCTAGGCTGCAGGTTCATCAGCGTGCGCAACACGAAACGGCCCCGTTTGTCATAGCTGACAGACCGCGTTGGAAAAGCAGTACGATAGGCCCAGGAAAAGTCGGAAGCAAAACGGCTGACGCCGAATGACAAATGCCTGATGGGGCGCAGCGGATTCAGCTGTGCAATCAAAGGCCTTTTATGTTCAACAATATCCAAGATACTCACCAGTCCAGTCAGCGTGTAACAATAGTTGGCCGATTGTATCTTAGTGTATCCAACCCTAACCGAATGTAAATTGTTAAACATAGTCAACAATTGCCTTAGTGACTGTTATTAAGCTTTTCCGTCGAGAATTATTGTTGGCTGAGCTTATATTCCCGATTTTCTTGCGCCAGCATCTTCTGTATTAGTCCGGTCGTGATGACCCCGGAATACGCCGTGCGGCTACCATCGGCGTGATACCAGTAGCTGCGCGGCAGTTCGCCATGCCATGCCGGATCCACGACAAACCGCAGCTGCTCGGGCGGTGCAGTGCCAAACGCCCAGTTTTCCGCGCCTGCACCCTTACCTGTGGCCAGCCCCAGATAACCGAGTTTGCTGCGCATCAGCGCTGCCGCTTTCTGCTGCGGGGCCTGCTCAGTCAGCAGCGTAACCACTTGCAAGCTGCTGTTCCCTGCCCTGCCCTTTGCCAGCGTTGCCATGCTGGACTGACAGTAGGTGCAATCCAGTGACCACAGCACCAGCACAAAAGACTGCCCATGCCTTGATTCAACGATATGTTGCAGACTATCGGTGCCGAAAGTGCCGAAAGTGCTGATAGCCGGAGCCGCCAGCGGCCTGGTTCCGGCAATTGAAAGCTGAGTGGTCGCCATGAGCGCAACGCATGTCAGCATCAGATAGAATTTTTTCATTCAGGCCTCCTGCAAAGCCGTGTTCACTATTGCTATGCCATCTGCCAATGTGCGCCACACCAGATAGACATCCTTACCATTTGCAACCAGTCGCGGCTGGTCGGACGCTCCCTTTGTTGCCGCAAGCTCTTTTTGCTGCCAGCTTTGTCCATTGTCTGCAGATATTTTTGCAAGAACCTTCGTGGCAGTTCCGTCAAACTCTTTCCACGCAATGGCAATTTTTTCGCCAGCAAGCGCCACATCGGCGTGCTCCGCCTGGGCGGCCCCCAGTTGCACCGGTGCTCCCAGCCTGACGCCAGCATCTGCCGCGGCATAAAATATGCCTCCTTGCTCTCCTTTTACATTGAACCAGGTCTGATGCCGCCTGCCGTCGGCACCGTAAGCCAGCGACGGGCCGTGATGTGGGCACGCATCCACGCGCCAGTCGTCAAATGTCGTACGGATCAGCTTGCCGGGTTTACCATCCGCCCTCAGCACCTGCATTGCGTGGTCACGGCTGTTCGGTTCAAACACATGCCGCCACATGGCAACTGCTTCGCCTTGTGGATTAAGCGCAATCGCAATGCGGCAGCATTCGCAGGAATGATCGGCAATCTTGAAATCGCCTTTGAAGCTGGCGCCGCCATCTTCGGAAACCGCATAATAAATAGCAGCGCCCTCGTATTTCTGCTTTCTTGCCAGCGCCGCTTCCACGTCCCGTTTGTCTATCCAGGCGATGAAAATACGTCCGCTGCGGTCTACGATCATTGATTCAAACCTGTGCGTGATCAGCTGCCGGTTCGCATGTACGGTGATGGCGGGTAAAAAAGTCTGCCCGCCATCCACCGAGCGCAGCAAGCGTATTTCTCCGGTATAGGGTTTGGACAGTGGCTTGGTATAGCTGACGTACATCGTATTTGCTGGGCCAAACGCGAGCTTGGGGCGGTTTTCGCCATCAGCCGATACTGCCTCCGGCGTAGTCTGGATATTGCGTGGCGCCGACCAGGTTTTGCCCAGATCGCGCGACACCTGTATGCCAAGGTACTGGTTATCGCCGACGCCGTGTTTGCCTACCAGCCACAGGTCGCCATTGGTATCAAACGCAGCTGAGCTGGCCAGCTCGGCAGATTTTTCCATGTTGCCTACGGAATGGCCTTCGTGCGCCAGCACCGGCAAAGGTAGCTGTGCGGACAGACTGGCCAACGCCAGCCAACCGAGGGCGGCCCTTCTTTTTTTATCGATTGCATCAGAAACTTGCACGTAACTCTCCAAACAGGCTGCGGCCCGGATATGGGTGAAATACATAATATTTTTTGTCGGTCAGATTATTGATACCGACCGAAGCGTCCAGATGGCTGTTGATGTGGTAGGTGAGCTTGGTGTCCCACGTCGTATAGCTGGACGTGCCGCCATAGACGTTGGGATTAATGTCGCTATTGTCCAGGTTGCTGTACTCACGCCCCGCATAGTGCATTGCCAGACTGCCGGACCACAAGTCGCTACTACGGTAGCTGGCCACGGCGTTAGCGCGGATGCGTGGCACCCGCACCCACTGCTTGCCGACCAGCGCCGGATTGGCAGCATCTTCTTCTATCCGCGCATGCGCATAGCTGATGTTGCCGTTCAGGTCCAGGCCGTTGATGCCGGCGTTGCTGGCATTGCCGGAAAACTCAAGTCCACGGGTCAGCACCCGGTCGATGTTCTGTACGTTGGTCACGTTGGGAAATACCGTGATATTGGTCTGGCTGTAGATCGTGTCCCTGACGTCATCCTCAAACAGCGATATACGGTAGCTGCCACTCGCCTTGCCCACACGAAAATCTTTTTCCGCTGTGAGCTCTTTCGACAGTGCCCGCTCCGGCTTCAGGCCGGGATTATTATTCACGATGGAATTACCAACGATGGAACCCTGGAACAATTCAGACACGGTAGGAAATCGCACGCCCTTACCCAGCGACGCCTTAAGCAGCCAGTCATTCGCCGTCACATAAGATAACGACGCCTTGGGCGACCAGGCACTGGCGCTGCGGTCGGCATATGCCTGGCCGCCGCCAGTATTCTCCCGGCGACCGTCATAGGCTTGCCAGTCTTCATAACGCAAACCTAGCGTCGCATTCCACTGCGGCGCCGGTTTCCAGCTATCCTGCGTAAACAGCGCCTGTAAGCCGGTCTTGCCGAAAAAACCCGACAGCCTGTTTCCGGCGCCGCCATCCAGCCAGTCGGACGTGCTAAAAGTCCGGTTCTGCAACACATAGCGGTTGTTGTGATAGCCGAAGGCCAGCGCATGGCTGCCATCCTTGTCCGGCGTATACGTCGCCTGCAGGTCCAGCGTGCGCCAGCCGGTACCGCTGTTATCGGCATACGTGCCGGCACCGCCCAACAGGGCCTGTGGCGGTGCGACTGTGGCGCTGCGGGTCAGGTCAGTGCTGATATCGTACAGAGTGCCCACTGCCGATGCATTCCAGCCGGTGGCATTTCTGGTCACCAGTTTGGCGCCCAGCATACCGTGCCCCTCCTCCACGTTTTGCGGAGAAAATGAGTTGGTGGGAATACTGTAGACATTTCCGTCTATCGCCACATTGCCGCTATACACAGGATTGCCACCGGGATCGCGCAGTATGCTGGCGCCAGTGCGGCGCGCATCATTGTGCCAGTATGTATACAGCAGCTCGGCATATAGCGAGGCAGAAAAATCGTATCCCAGTTTCAGCTTGATTTGCTGCTGCGTGTCGTCTTCCAGCGCACTGCCTATCGGGCCGGCAAGATACCAGGGCTTGCCGGTAGGGTCCGGCCCCCGTATTGCGCCAGTGACAGGAGTCACCGTACTGCCGGCGGCAGGTTTGACGGGTGTTTGCAGCGTCAGATACTGCATGGGCTGGCTTTTGTTCTGCAGCCGGTTTGCATCCAGGGTATAGGTCCAGGCGCCATCCTTGTTGCCGAGCCAGATGCTTTCCTGATGGCCGCCGTAGCTGCCGGCAAAGCCTGCATCACTGTAGTCTTGCGTAAAATACTGGACTCTTGCGGAGCCTTCAAATTTCTGCGGTTTGCGCGTCGTCATGACCACCGTCGTGCCGATGGAGTTGCCGGGGTACAGTGCAGAAAAAGGTCCATACAGCACATCCGTCCTCGCCAGCTCTTCCGGCGCCACCACGTTCCAGCGCGGCGCATTGAACTGGCCGAGGAATTGCGACAGCAGATAGCCGTCTGCGTACACCAGCCCGCGCGGCGCCTGCAGTTCGCTGAACGAGCGCCCGCCTATCAAGGCATTGCGGTCGCCTATATAGCGTTTGCGTATCGTCATGTCCGGCATGTATTTCAATGCATCTTCCACGTTGACGAAGTTCAGACTCTGTAATTCATCGGCGCTGATGCTCTCGGTGCTGTTGGGCAGATGCGGGTCCAGCGGCGACTTGATGCCGGTGACCGTCACGGTTGCCAGCGTCAGGTCGCTCGCTACGCCCTGCGCCATCGCGGCGCCGGAACTCATGGCAAACAGCTGGGTAATGGCAAGCGCCAACAGGCGCTGCCTCGGTAGTTTTTTCATATCGGCTTTCTTTGATTTATTCAATTCCGCCCGGCACGCCACGCCCCGGGTCAGGGTGTCCGTTTTGCATGCCACAGGTAGCGGTAGGTAATTCCGGGGAAAGCCAGCACTGCGAAAAATGCAATGCTGATGCTCCATATCTGCCAGCCATTTCCGGGCGTCAGGCCGGCCTGGCTATCCAGTACCGCGGCGACTCCCATCCACAGCAGGTAGAGCAGTCCCCATTCAATCATGCGTATTACGGCAGCGCCCCCCAGCTTCTTTGCGCCCGGCAAGGCCAGCCAACGCTGCGGCGCAAAAGGCAGGTTTGCCATGATTGCGGCGAGCACCAGGCATAGCAGTGCGGCATGTTTGCTGTCCATTGCGCTGCTCCTACAAGCTGCCGTAAGAGTGCAGGCCGGACAGGAACATGTTCACCCCCAGGAAAGCAAACAGCGTGACAACAAAACCGGCGAGCGACCACCACGCCAGCACGCTGCCGCGCAGGTTCTTGACCAGGCGCACGTGCAGCCATGCGGCGTAGTTTAGCCAGACGATCAGCGCCCAGGTTTCTTTCGGGTCCCATGACCAGTAGCCGCCCCAGGCTTCAGCCGCCCACAGCGCACCCAGGATGGTGGCAATCGTGAAGAAAACAAAGCCCAGCGCAATGGCCCTATAGGCCAGTTCGTCCAGCCAGATGCGGGAAGGGAGTCGCTCAGCAAAGAAAGGCTTGCCTGCCAGCAGCCAGGCGGCGCCCAGCATCGCCGCAATGGAAAAAGAACCGTAGCCGATGAAATTCGCCGGAACATGCATCTTCATCCAGTAAGATTTCAACGCCGGGATCAGCGGCTGGATTTCATGCACGCCGGCACTGGCGCCATACCAGAACATAAATGCCACCGCCGCGCCAACCACGGGCATCACCAGCGCGCCCAGCTGGCGGTTACCGGAGCGATGCTCCAGATGCAGATACAGCAGCGCGGTAATCAACGAAAACAGGACGAACACTTCATACAGG
>JAYSKH010000290.1:0-3914 GCA_043726505.1 Undibacterium sp.
GTGTTGTCGATTACCGACTTCTTCGGCGCCGCCGTAAAGATCGCGCAGCGTGATAACCGCCTGGTGGAAATGTATATGTTTGTCGCGGTGGTGTATTTCATCCTGTGCTTTAGCTTGTCTGCACTGGTGAAGAGATTACAGCAAAGAGTGGCGATTATTCGCTGATAAATCCATACGCCTTGCGGCTTGCCATGGGCGCCGCAAGCATGCATACCGATAAAGTATTTGGAGAATTACATGATCAAACTTAATAATGTCAGCAAATGGTACGGCCAGTTTCAAGTATTGACGGATTGCACCACACAGGTATCCAAAGGCGAAGTGGTTGTCGTGTGTGGTCCTTCCGGCTCCGGCAAATCGACGCTGATCAAAACCGTCAACGGCCTGGAGCCATTCCAGAAGGGCGACATCACGGTGGACGGCATTTCCGTCGGTGACCCTAAGACCAACCTGTCCAAGCTGCGCGCGCGCATCGGCATGGTGTTCCAGAACTTTGAACTGTTCCCGCATCTGTCCATCCGCCAGAATCTGACGATAGGCCAGGTAAAAGTGCTGGGCCGTAGTGAAGAAGAAGCGACAGAGCGTGGCCTTAAGTACCTGGACCGCGTCGGCCTGATCGCGCAGAAGGATAAATTCCCAGGCCAGCTGTCCGGCGGCCAGCAGCAGCGTGTGGCGATTGCCCGCGCGCTGTCGATGGACCCTATCGCCATGCTGTTCGACGAACCGACCTCGGCGCTTGATCCTGAAATGATCAATGAGGTGCTGGACGTGATGGTTGGCCTGGCGCAAGAAGGCATGACAATGATGGTGGTCACGCATGAAATGGGCTTTGCCAAAAAAGTGGCGAACCGCATCGTGTTCATGGATAAGGGCCTCATCGTGGAAGACTGCGCCAAGGATGAATTCTTTAACGCGACCCGCTCGGACCGCGCAAAAGACTTCCTGGCCAAGATCATTCACTAAGCCCGCCGAAAGCTCTTTCAAGGAAATCCCGCCACTGCAAAAGTGGCGGGATTTTTTTATGCAACATTGATAAATATTTAATTACTTAGGCCTACATACCCCTGACAGCCGGCCTCAAGGGTAGGGAATGTTCGCCATCGGCGGCAGTAAAGGTAAAATGTCGGCTATTCACCAAATCAGAACCTAGAACCGGAACGATAGCCGCCATGACCGATACCGCCACACAAGAAATTACACTGATCCGCCCAGATGACTGGCACCTGCATGTGCGCGACGGCGCCGCGCTCGCCAGCGTGCTGCCGCACACTGCGCACCAGTTCGCGCGTGCGATCATCATGCCCAACCTGAAGCCGCCGGTAACGACCACCGAGCAGGCTGCAGCCTACCGCCAGCGCATCCTGGCGGCCTTGCCGCAAGGCTCCACGTTTGAACCGCTGATGACGCTGTACCTGACCGACAATACGCCGCCGGAAGAAATCCGCCGTGCCAAGGCCAGCGGTTTTATCCACGCAGTAAAACTGTACCCGGCCGGCGCCACGACCAATTCCGATGCCGGCGTGACCGATCTGACCAAATGCTACAAGACGCTGGAAGCGATGCAGGAAGTCGGCATGCCCTTCCTGGTGCATGGTGAAGTGACCGATTCAGCCATCGATATTTTCGACCGCGAAGCAGTGTTCATCGACAAGGTAATGCGGCCTCTGCGGCGCGACATGCCGGAACTGAAAGTCGTGTTTGAACACATTACCACCAGCGATGCGGCCCAGTATGTGGCCGAAGCAGAAGGGCCGGTTGCGGCAACGATCACCGCGCACCATCTGCTGTATAACCGCAATGAAATTTTCAAAGGTGGCATACGTCCGCATTACTACTGCCTGCCGGTACTGAAGCGTGAGACCCACAGGCAGGCACTGGTTAAAGCTGCCACATCCGACAGTACGCGTTTCTTCCTCGGCACTGATTCGGCGCCGCATCCTAAAGGGCTTAAAGAGCATGCATGCGGCTGCGCCGGCTGCTACACTGCGCTGCATGCGATGGAACTGTATACACAGGCGTTCGACCAGGCAAACGCGCTGCACAAGCTGGAGGCGTTTGCCAGTTTGAACGGCCCGGCTTTTTACAATCTGCCGCGCAATTCCGGAACAGTAACGCTGAGGCGTGAAACCTGGACGCTGCCGGCAGAATTGCCATTAGCGGACGCTACCATCGTGCCGCTGAATGCCGGTGAAACCATAGACTGGAAATTCATTTCCAGCCAGGCCTGATGCCCGCTTTCAGCAAGCTATGTTTTACGACGGCATAACCTGGCAGCAGCGCTGGTATGCGCCGGTGCTGCCTGTTGCCAGCCGCGTCATCGTTGCAGACGATTGGCGCGCGCAGATCAATGCCGAAGCTGCCAGCCTGTCTATGCAAAATCACCGGCAGCAGCGTATCCGTTTCGTCGAGCAGCAGGCATTATCGGAAGGCGCAGCGTATGAAGCGTTCATCAGCGATACCGGCCAGGTGCCAACGCGGGAAAATCTGCATGATTTTTTTAATGCACTGGTGTGGCTGAGTTTTCCGCGCATCAAGGCGCAGCTGAATGCCTTGCAGGCGGCACAGATTGCCAGTCTGGGCATCGGTAAATCACGCGGTGCGGCGCGTGATGCCGCTACCATTTTTGACGAGAATGCAGCACTGCTGGTCGTGGCCGACAGCGAAGAAGGGGCAAGCCTGATTGGCGCCTTGCGCAGCCATCAATGGCGGCAGGCCTTCATAGAACAGCGCAGTTTGTTCGGCACGCACTGCGAAGTGTGGGCTTTTGGACATGCGCTGATGGAAAAGCTGGTGCAGCCCTACAAGGCGATTACTGCGCACGCGTGGGTCGTCAGCGTGGGACAGGAATATTTCGGTCTGGAAGAGCATGCGCGGCGCGATCATGTGGACCGCCTGGTCGCGCAGCAGCTGGCCTCGCACAGCCTGACCACAGCCGATTACACGCCTTTGCCGGTGCTGGGCATACCGGGCTGGTGGCCGCAGCAAGATGAAGCTTTTTATGCCGATACGCAGGTCTTCAGGCCCCGGCGGGTGGTGAAGGACGAATCTGCAGGGACGTAAAAAAGGGAGCCTGCGGCTCCCTTGGTTTTTCTGCTTACCTGATAGTTACTTGCTTATTGCTCGCGTAGCCATGTCTGCGTGCGGCCAAACAAAGGCGCACCGATGTAGCCTCGCACGTTCAGCTTCTTGTTGGTTTCAACAACGCTCAGTTTGCTGTTGTATAGCTTGCCATTGGAAGGGTCGAGAATCTTGCCGCCGGAATAGTCTTCGCCGTCTTTCTTCAGGCCGGACAATATCGTCATACCGATAATCGGCTGGTCCTTGTTCGCGCCGCTGCACTGGTCGCATTTCGGGTTCTTGTCTGCGTCGGGCTCAGTGAACAGCTTTTCTATCTTGCCTTGCAGCTCGCCGCCGGATTCGGTGATACGTATCAGCGCCTTGGGTTTGCCTGACTTGTCGTCTATGCTTTTCCACAGGCCTACAGGGGTGGAAGCAACATCTTCCGCATGGGCAACGTAGGCGCACAGCATCAGAGCAAGTGCGGCGAATGAGGTGAATTTTTTCATGGTGTCTCCATCTTTTATTGATCCTGAAAACGATTGTACGCGGCAGAAACTTATGCCGCGTACAATTTTTTTAGAGTACCTGCTTTAATACGCAGTTATCTTAATCAGAATCCAGGCGCTATAGAAGGCCGAAGCCCTTTACGCCTCTTATGCTGCTTACGCCGTCGGCAATTTGGCAAACTGCTCGCGCAGTTTTTCCAGTGTGGCCGAGAACGCCGTCATGCGTTCTTGTTCCTGTGCCACCACAGCCGCAGGTGCGCGGGCTACAAAGCTTTCGTTGCCCAGCTTGGCCTGCGCCTTTGCAATCTCAGCGTCCAGGCGCGCGATTTCCTTGCTCAGGCGTTCGCG
>JAYSKH010000291.1:0-13012 GCA_043726505.1 Undibacterium sp.
AGGTGGCGGCGTTCGCGCACTGCCTTGTCGGTGGTCTTCAGCAGGTAAGCCAGGCGGCGGTCGGAGAAACCTTTTTGCTTCAGCTTCAGCAGCAGGTTCTTGTCCAGCGCTTCCAGGTTCTGGTGATCCAGCCACAGTTCGATATCAACGATGTCCTTGATCTGCACGAGGAACCACGGGTCGATCTTGGTCAGCTGGTGCACTTCTTCCAGCGAGAAACCCTGGCCGAACGCATCGCCTACGTACCAGATACGGTCAGGACCGGGCTCGCCCAGTTCCGCCTCTATCGTTTCGCGGTCAGTCGTTTTCTGATTCATGCCGTCCACGCCCACTTCCAGGCCGCGCAGGGCTTTCTGGAAGGACTCCTGGAAGGTGCGGCCTATCGCCATTACTTCGCCGACAGATTTCATCTGCGTTGTCAGGTGCTTGTCGGCTTGCGGGAATTTTTCAAATGCAAAACGCGGAATCTTCGTCACGACATAATCGATGGAAGGCTCGAACGATGCCGGGGTCGCGCCACCGGTGATCTCGTTGCGCAATTCATCCAGCGTAAAACCGACTGCCAGCTTGGCAGCGATCTTGGCGATAGGGAAACCGGTCGCCTTGGAGGCCAGCGCAGAAGAACGCGATACGCGCGGATTCATCTCAATGACGATCATGCGGCCATCCGCAGGATTGACCGAGAACTGCACGTTGGAGCCACCGGTATCCACACCGATTTCACGCAGCACCGCCAGCGAGGCGTTACGCATGATCTGGTATTCCTTGTCCGTCAGCGTCTGCGCCGGCGCTACCGTGATCGAATCACCGGTGTGCACGCCCATTGGGTCCAGATTTTCAATCGAGCATACGATGATGCAGTTGTCCGCCTTGTCGCGCACCACTTCCATCTCATACTCTTTCCAGCCCAGCAGCGATTCTTCGATCAGCAGTTCGCTGGTAGGCGATGCTTCCAGGCCGCGTTTGCAGATGGTTTCAAATTCTTCTTCATTGTAGGCAATACCGCCGCCGGTGCCGCCCATCGTGAACGAAGGACGGATGATGACCGGGAAGCCCAGTTCTTTTTGCACGACCCAGGATTCATCCAGCGTATGCGCCACGCCGGAACGCGCGGAGCCCAGGCCGATCTTGGTCATCGCATCCTTGAACTTGGAGCGGTCTTCAGCCTTGTCGATAGCTTCCGGCGTTGCGCCGATCAGCTCTACCTTGTACTTGTCCAGCACGCCATTGCGGTGCAGATCCAGCGCGCAGTTCAGCGCAGTCTGGCCACCCATGGTCGGCAGGATCGCATCCGGCTTTTCCTTGGCGATGATGCGTTCCACCACTTGCCAGGTAATCGGCTCAATGTAAGTGACGTCAGCCATTTCAGGGTCGGTCATGATCGTGGCCGGATTGCTGTTGACCAGGATGACTTTATAACCCTCTTCGCGCAGTGCCTTACAGGCCTGTGCACCGGAATAATCGAATTCGCATGCCTGGCCGATAATAATCGGGCCGGCACCAATAATCAGAATACTTTTTATATCATTACGCTTAGGCATTTTTATTTTTCTCCAACTTTGCCTTACTCATCAAACCTGTGAAACGGTCAAACAGGTAACCAATATCGTGCGGACCGGGCGAAGCTTCAGGGTGACCCTGGAAGCAGAATGCCGGCTTGTCCGTACGGGCAAAGCCTTGCAGGGAATTATCAAACAGCGATACATGCGTGACGCGGCAGTTATCTGGCAAGGTCGCCGCATCCACGGCAAAACCATGGTTCTGCGATGTAATCAGCACCTGGCGGGTATCCAGATCCTGCACCGGGTGGTTGGCGCCGTGGTGACCGAACTTCATCTTCAGGGTTTTCGCGCCGGAAGCCAGCGCCATGATCTGGTGACCCAGACAGATACCGAAAGTCGGAATACCTTTTTCGATCAATTCCTTGGTCGCTGCAATCGCGTAATCGCAAGGCTCCGGGTCGCCGGGGCCGTTGGACAGGAAGATACCGTCCGGATTCAGTGCCAGTGCATCTGCCGCACTCGCTTGCGCCGGCAATACCGTTACCTTGCAGCCGCGCTGCGTCAGCATGCGCAGGATATTGCGCTTGACGCCATAATCAAATGCCACCACGTGGAATTTTGGATCAGTCAGCCGGCCATAGCCCTCGCCCAAGACCCATTCTGTTTCCGTCCATTCGTAAGACTTGGTCGCAGATACGACTTTGGCCAGATCTATGCCGGACAGGCCGGGGAAGGACTTTGCCAGCGCCAGTACCTTTTCAGCGTCGTCACCCGTCAGGATAGCGCCGCCCTGCGCGCCTTTTTCACGCAGGATGCGCGTCAGCTTGCGGGTGTCAATGCCCGCAATGGCGACGATGTTCTGGGAAATAAGGTAGTCGGACAGCGATTGTTCAGAGCGGAAATTAGATACCAGCATAGGCAGGTCTTTGATGATCAGGCCGGCTGCATGGATTTTGTCGGATTCAACGTCTTCTGAATTGATACCGGTGTTGCCGATATGCGGATAAGTCAGTGTGACGATTTGGGAACTGTAGCTGGGATCGGTCAGGATTTCCTGATAGCCGGTCATGGAGGTATTGAAAACAACCTCGCCTATCGTATGGCCGGTAGCACCAATGGAAAAACCGGAAAATAGTGTCCCGTCAGCGAGAGCAAGGATGGCTGGTGTGTCTTGCCCCAGACGGAGTGAATGGGGCAAAGACTGCGGAAATGGCAGCAAGGGTAACTCCTGTATTGTTACCGCCGCTGCGTCGCACCAAGATGATCGTTGTGCTTGACCCTTTATTGCGAGGCGTTTTAACAAACGGGCTCCGCGCAGAAAGAAACGATTTTATGGGGCAATGTGGATAGTGTATGCGCTACGGCGGGAGGTAAATTAGTTAAACCTTCAGATTGTAGCGCAAAATGGCTCATCAGGCAAATTTTGGGGCCTGAATTTGGCGCCGAAGCGCCTCCGGAATGCATCCGGAAAGCATTTTCAGATCGCGGCCATTCAAGGGAATGTCGCGGGTGTTGATGCCGTAACGAACCGGCTGGCATGAAGCCAAATAAAACAGCCGCGCCCTGCGCGCCGTATATTGTTAAACGATATAAACAATACAGGCAACAATGCGGACAGGGAGGCGGCTTTATTACAGCGAATACAGCGGCTTCTACATTGGCTTACGCCGCGACAGCAGTTACCGCAACTATTCAGACAAAGATATCACAGACCCATCGCAGCGATACCTGCCTTGGCGATTTGCGCATCTTCCGCCGACTTGACGCCGGAAACGCCGACAGCGCCAACACACTGGCCGTCCACCACGATGGGCACACCACCCTCCAGCATGCCTTCCAGGTAAGGCGCGCTCAGGAAAGAGAAACGGCCATTGTTGATGACATCTTCATAGATCTTGGATTCACGGCGGCCCAGCGCCGCTGTAGTCGCTTTAGCAGGCGCAATGTGGGCGGAGATAGGCGCTACGCCATCCAGGCGCTGCAACCACATCAGGTGGCCGCCATCATCCACAACCGCAATCACCACGGCCCAGTTATTGGCTTTGGCTTCGGCTTCCGCAGCTGCGGCGATTTTTTTGACATCTTCCAGCGTCAATACAGGTTTTGTTTGCATTTTGACCTCGTTATAAATAGGAATGAATTGTACGTGAAGCCAGTCGCCCTGGATATCACAAGTGTTTTGACTATATAAGTGTTTGACTATATTGACGGCGTGCTTGCAGAGCCTTACACACAGACCCAGCAAGTAGCAAAGTCAGGTCCGGCACAATGCCTGGTTCAGCCTGCTCAGGAAAACCGGATAGCCGTATTGTCTTTCATAATAATCGCGCGCCAGCCTTACCTGGGCCTCGTGATCGGCAACGACCGTCTTCAATGCCGCCATCAGTTCCGCAATATTGCTCCAGCCGAGTTCCTTGTTGGCAAAGATGTCTGCGTGTCTGAGTAATGGCGCCCGGTCATCATTGGCATAATAAATAGCCGGATAGCCGCAGCCCTGCGCTTCAATGGAACCACGTCCGCCCGGTATCGGGAACGAGCCCAGGAATACATGCCCGTCTATCTCCTTCAGGCTGTCCCACAGCGAAGGCACGTGCGGCAAATAGCAGAAGCGGCTGACTGCAATGCCGCGTTCCAGCAAAGCCTGGCTGATCAGCGCCAGCCACGCGTCATCCAGATGGCCGATGTGCCAATAATTTCCACCTATGACCGACAGCACTTCGGCAACCACCAGCTGGTAAGCCAGCGCACCGTCGCGCTTGTATTTATTGGACGAGCCGGAAGACACCACCGTCATCGTTTCCAGCGTAGGCCGGCTAAAGGTTTTTACGCCGCGGTCCGCCACATATAAAGGCATATGCACGGTGGGCCGGCTCAGGTTGCTGTGGCAGATACTTTGCAGATGCTCGGTAAAATCCACGTGCTCATAACCCTCCAGCGTGCAGCCGACCGAAGGCTGGTGGTCGCAATGATGAAAAAATACCTTGCGCACGGATGCAGGCAAGCTTTCCGCCGCCACATAAGGCAAAGGATCGGGATGATGGGTCAGAAACAGCACGCATTCGGGCCTCATCGCACTGAACACTGCCTGCAACTCTTTTACCTTGCCGGCAAAGCTGGGGTTTTCCAGCCGGTGCACCATCGCCTTGGGCATGCGGGCAGCCGCATCGGCTACCTTCAGGCGCCCGCTCTGGTAAGAGCCGAACATGTCTGTCAGCAGCACCACAGCGCCATCCAGCACCGACACTAGATCTTCCGCCACGCGTGAATGTCCGCCGGCATTGTAAAACTCGCTGAGGATGATCAGGTAGCCGCCGCGCGCCACCGGCTCTGGGGGGACGGCGGTATCCCGCATCGCCTCGCCCAGACGTTTTACCAGCTTGTCATAGCCAAACAGGTACAGCGAGTAGCCGATGACGTCGGGCCGGGTATAAAACGAGCCCACGCCTATTGCAATGGAGCGCAGCGCATCGTCATATTTTCCGGCGTCTATCAGTTCGGCGGTCTGGTTTTGCAGCGCCGTCGCTTCAATACATGGAGATAAGTCATCCATTCAATATTTCCCAGATTTCATCAATTTCATAACAATGCGCAGCATATCATTCCCGGCTGCCATTGCCACCCTTGCACATGGTCAAAATGACATATTCAAAACGTCAACCGTCAACTACCTGAAAGCTTATAGAAATTGAAAAAATGCCATTTAATTACGCTTTCTCTTTTTCATAGGAGAAAATATAAAATCATTAATGGAACGAACAATTTTTTACAAGCAAGCTTTTGACATTCATTTTAAGTTCATTTACAGTGGTCCAGTTTTTCCAACCAGGTGCAAAGATGCTAACACCCGTTTCCAGACATCATCGGAAAGCCAGTCTTATCGTTCTGGCTGCGCTATTGCAAATCGGTTTTTGTAACCAGAGTTGGAGCGCCGACAATCCTTTTCCCGAATCTTCCACCGCCTACACCAAACTCCAGGAACTGAAAGAACGTGCAGCAGAGCTGAGCTCCAAAGCCATGGGCCTGCTGGGCATCAATTACAAGCGCGGCGGCAATACGCCTGAAAACGGCCTAGATTGCAGCGGTTTTGTACGGTATGTATTCAAGGATGTGATTGCAGCGGAACTGCCAAGGACCTCGGCAGAAATCAGCAAGGTTGGCGAAAAGATAGAACAGAAAGACCTGCAGCCGGGCGACCTGGTTTTTTACAATACATTGAAGCGCGGTTTCTCGCACGTCGGTATTTATCTCGGCGACAATAAATTCATCCATTCCCCTTCCGCCGGCGGCCAGGTGCGCATAGAAAGCATGGACATCGCTTACTGGAAGAAACGCTTCAACGGCGCGCGCCGTATAGAAGACGATGCAAAGAACGACACGGATAAAAAATAGAAATTCGAGTAAGAATTCCTTTCCTACCCTTGCCGCTTTTCAGCTGTAGGTAATTATCCGATCCTGTCTATATAAATAAGCCGGCACAAAGCCGGCTTATTGCATTTTTATTGCACTTCCCGCAAACCACACAAATCCTGCTTAGTGCAATCCGGCTTAGTGCAATTCCGCTTAGTGCTCCTGCATCGCCTTGATCTTTTGCCGCAACTCCGGCAAGGCGGCTGTCATCGCTTTTTCACCCGCCAGTATCGCCAGGTTGCGGCCAGCAAAGTCGCTACCCTTCATGCCGGCCAGTTCAGGCTTGATGACGATATCGGCATTCTTCAATTCAAAATTATTCATCGTCTGTCCCATGATGGTGAAAGTCTGCATCAGCACATCCATGGAGCTGCCAGCGGTCTGCCCTTCCGGCTGTGATGAGATATTGACGGCGATCACAAAGTCGGCCCCCATCTCGCGCGCAAAGCGCACCGGCACCGGCGATACCAGGCCACCATCCACATATTGCCTGTCGCCTATCCTCACCGGCTGAAACACGCCCGGCACCGCCGATGATGCTCGCACCGCAATACCGGTATTTCCGCGCCGGAACAAGATCGGCTGGCCGCTGTTCAGGTCGGTAGCCACTGCACCAAAAGGTTTCTTCAATTTTTCTATCGGCGCGTTCGCCACCATCTTGTTAACGTAGTTCTGCAAGCCGTCACCCTTCAGCACACCGCTGGATTTGGAAAACAGCGGCACAGACCAGTCGGAGATCGTGGCCTCGTCCATGTCCAGCGCCATCTTTTGCAGCACAAAACCATTATTGCCGGCCGCATACAATGCGCCGACCAGGCTGCCGGCGCTGGTGCCGACGACGATGTCAGGCACGATGCCCTGCGCTTCCAGCACCTTGATCACGCCGATATGCGCGAACCCGCGCGCAGCGCCACCTCCCAGCGCCAGGCCTATCCTGATATTGCGCACCTGCTTGACAACAGGCACCGGCAGCGGCGCAGCAACAACTGGTGCCGGCGGCGCCTCCACGCTCTTGCAGCCGGCCAGCAGCACGCTGCAGGCCAACAGGTATTTGATGGAGCTAACTGCTTTTCCTAGGGGGGACATTGATAGGTGCCTTGACTGACATAAGAGGTATGCGGCATCCGATTTCCAGCACGCTCCGGAAGTGCAAAATAGACGAAATAGGCATACCAGAAATTGGTGAAATAGATGCGGCGCAGCAAAATAAATGGGAAGACATCAGGATCACGCGAACGCTTATCGCCCATCACGAATGCCCATCAAAATTCATTGCCGTAACGCCAGATTATATCCTGTTTTAACAGGGCAAACTTCTGTTGCCCTGAGGCTGCCCACCTTGATCAACAGCATCATTTCGCCAATAAAAAAAACCAGCACGCAACATTTTTTGTCGGTCAAATTTACATGTACAAATAAAAATGTTGCGGCGCGATTTTAAGCCTTTGATTTAATGCAGTTTCGACTATGCTGGCATGATAAGTGCTGCTTTTTGTAGGCGTATAACGGGGAGAACCGTATGAAAACAATTGTAGGCATCGCAGCACTGATGTTCGGTCACTTGCTTCTATTTGCCGCTCCTGTTTATGCCGCCGTTATCGTCTATCAGGACCCCGCGTTGTTTCAGGCAGTGGCGCCAAATGGCGTGACGGAAACCTATGAAGGCTACGCGCCGCCTGGAGGCATTGCCGACATTTCCAATACCACGCAAGGGAACATCACCTATGGGTTCAATTCTTATGTGATAGATCCTGCAGCATTGGGCGGTGGATACAACTTCAATACCGGCGCAGTACTAACGTTGACGAACCCGCCCGGTTTCGACCCTACTTTGTCATTTGCCCCGACCTTTGCATTGAGCGTTTTGCTTGGCACCATAGATCAATACGGGCAAGACGTTCTTGTTACCATCAATGACGAATCCTTCTTGTTGCCCACCGCGGATTACCCGAATCTGACTTTTTATGGTTTCGTGTCGGATACTGCATTCACGTCCATTACGTTTTCGTCTTTCGGTGTTGATGGGCAAGGAAATCCTATTAACTTTGGATTTCCAATTTTGGATAATGTATTCATCGCCACCGACGTTGCCAGTGTTCCCGAACCGGCTTCGCTGGCGATACTGGGCCTGGGCTTGCTGATAATGACGGCAGAGCGCAGGCGAAGGCAACTCAAACAAACGACGCAGCCGCGTCAGATTTCCAGCCTTACATAAGCACAAAACCCGCCTCTTGGCGGGTTTTTCATATGCGTAAAAACAAAAGGTGCGCAGACTTTGTATATTACCCGGATGCACCATATACTGGAATGCCAATCAGGGGGAGATGTGAGAACAGAGCAGGACAAAGGCATCGTCGAGCTGACCGTGTTCCGCGATTTTGCGCAACGCGCAGGCCTGCGTGTTGTCGGCGCCAGTATAGAGAAGCGTTGCGGCGATTCCGAGCCGGACATCCTGTGCATGCTCGACGGCGAAGGCAAGGTAGCATTTGAACTCGTGGAGATATGCGATCCCATGCTGGCGGCCAACATTGCACACACGCTCGCAGGCGGCGATTCCGCAGAACCTGCGGCCTCTGATCCCTCCATTAGAATAGTCCGCAAAAAACTCGGCAAAAGATACGGTACCGATTATCCGGTGGAGCTGGTGTGCTATACCAACGGCCGCACCAGGACTGCAGACCACGACATACTGGCGGCGATCCAGCCCTGGTTCAACGCCATCCAGGGGCCCTTCCGCCGTGCCTGGCTATCTGGAACAAAAGAAGTGGTCGAAGTATGGCGGCTGTAATGCTGCCGGTAGCGTGCCGCTGGCTGACCTTGGACCAGCCAGGCTAGCTTTCAGAAAACGGCGGAATACTGGTAACAAGTCTCAGCTGTATTCTTTTTTTTTCGGTGGTTCCAGCTGCAGTATCTTGGTAAAGATACGTTCCAGTTTTTCGATAAAGCTGGGTTCAAATTCGGGCTGTTTAAACGGCGGCAGCACAGATGGCCGCACAAGGTGGCGCTTTACCAGCCGGGAGTCTTGCTCGCCCGGTTCTGCCCGCCCCATCTCGCAGGAAATCTGCGTTGAATAATTGCCCCTTACCGTGATCGATATGCGGTACTGGTTAGGGTAGCCGTACACCGGGTCCGGCTCGCCAGACGTAAACACCAGTGCTGTTTCCACCATGGTAGTGGGGCTGATCTTCCGCTCTATAACAGGCTGGTAACCTGCATTGACCAATCCTTCCATCGACGGTTCAAATAATTTCTCCAGTCTGTCCAGCACAGGTTCAAATTTTTCCACAAAGGCCTGGTTTGCGGCTTCGGCGGCTTTTGCTGCAGATTGACGTTCCGTAATTTTTTGCTTTTGTTGTTCTTCGTATTTGGCTCTAGCCTTGTCGAATGGGTTCATCACAATCCAATAGGCATTTAAAAAGAAATCGACTATACCAAATAAATCGCGCTGAAAAATTGCAGTAACAAATTGTTGCGGATATCAGAAAATGAAACAAATATTCTCTAGAGAAACAGTCGCCGCAGCCTCTAAAAAATAAACGTCCGACGACGAAAATTTTTCCATAAGGCCTGTCAATTCAAGCGCTTGGCTGAACCAGATTAATCAGGTTGCCGCAGGTATCTTCAAACAGGACGACAGTAACCGGCCCCATGTTCGCAGGCTCGCCGCGGAAGACCACGCCCGACTCCTTGAGACGCAGATATTCTGTATGGATGTCGTTGGATATGAAAGCAGTCGCCGGAATACCTGCATCAAACAGCGCCTTCTGATACACCAGCGCGGGCGGAAACCCCAATGGTTCCAGCACGAGTTCAACGCCGTCTATACCGTCAGGAGAACTGACCGTCAGCCATCGAAACGGCCCCATCGGAATATCTTGCACTTTTTTGAAACCAAGCACCTCCGTATAAAACTGCAAGGCTGCCTCTTGGTCAGTAACGGTGATGCTGGAAAGTTTGATCTGCATGAAGAGCTCCTGTTTATAGGAAAATTATAGGGAAACTATAGGAAAAATTATCTGGAAAATTCGGATCATTCCAAGGAATCAGCCGTGCCGGTTTGCTGCGGCACAAGTGGCATGCGCATTACTGGAACACCAGCATGCCCCATTGGCCGCGTAATCAATTGAAAAATGCTGGATCTTTTGTATATTAATTTATATTTTCATCAAGGTATCTTGCTATGTGTTCGCTTGGCGCACACTCGAATGTAGAGAAAAGTTAATTCCCCCCCAAACAGCCATTGCCATCAGGAAATTTACGCGTATCCTTGCAAAATAAATGAAGTCCGCTCAAAAAGCCCGCCATGATAGAGCCAGCAGCCCAGGCCAATCGTGCCCAGATTTCGCCATTATTTCGCCATTCAATAGCCAGGAACAAAAATGAACGTCAACAATATAAAGATCGGCCCTCGTCTGGGCCTGGCCTTCGGTGCAATTCTCATACTATTGCTCGCGGTCGCTTATTCGGGCTGGCATTCGCTGGCGGATGCAAAGAAAAATATCGACATCATCACCCGCGAAAACAATGTCAAGATATCACTTGCCAATAATCTGCGCGGCGACCTCAATCTGGTGGCGCGGTCGGTACGCAACTACATCATCTATCAGGACCCTGAGACGCGGCAGAAGATGCTGGGCCGGATTACAGGTGCAAACAAGGATTACGACGAATCTTCCGACAAAATCGGCGCGTTGATCAGCACAGACAAGGCCAGGCAGATTTTCGCCAGTCTCAAGCAAGACCGCGAAAAGGTGCGCCCACTGTTCGACAACCTGATCAAGCTCATCGATTCCGGCAAGGCGGAAGAAGCGCCCGAATATCTGCGCCAGTCCGTGCAGCCGCTACAGGACAAATGGTTTGAAACCATACAAGGCATGGTCACACTGCAGGAAGAACAAAACCAGGCGGCAGTAAATGAAGTCAACCAGGGCTATGACTTCGCCGTCAAGTTCCTGATTGGATGCACGCTGATAGCGCTTTCCGCCGGCGGTATTCTTGCATGGCTGATTACCCGTTCCATCACCCGCCCTATCGACAATGCAGTGAAGATCGCGCAAACCGTCGCTTCTGGCGACCTGACCAGCAAGATAGAAATCACTTCCACTGACGAAACCGGCCAGCTGTTACAAGCGCTGAAGGATATGAATACCAGCCTGGTCAATATCGTCGGCCAGGTCAGGGCCGGCACCGATACGATAGCCACCGCCTCCGAAGAGATCGCCGCCGGCAATCTGGATCTGTCAGCGCGCACCGAAGAGCAGGCCAGTTCGCTCGAAGAAACCGCATCGTCGATGGAAGAACTGACTTCCACCGTCAAGCACAATGCAGACAATGCGCGCCAGGCCAACCAGCTCGCATCAAACGCATCCGACATCGCCTCCCGCGGCGGCTCGGTGGTCGGCGAAGTGGTCAACACCATGGGCTCCATCAATGAATCGTCCAAGAAAATCGTCGACATCATCAGCGTTATTGACGGCATCGCCTTCCAGACCAATATCCTGGCGCTAAATGCGGCAGTAGAAGCCGCTCGCGCCGGTGAACAGGGCCGTGGTTTTGCCGTCGTCGCCAGCGAAGTGCGTAACCTGGCGCAACGCTCGGCGTCCGCTGCCAAGGAGATCAAGCAGCTGATTAACGATTCGGTGGAAAAAGTGGAAACCGGCACCCGGCTGGTGGATCAGGCGGGCGCCACCATGCATGAAGTCGTGAACAGCGTTAAACGCGTCAGCGACATCATCACCGAGATCACCGCCGCGGGCCAGGAACAGACTGCAGGCATAGAACAGATCAACCAGGCCGTGCTGCAAATGGACCAGGTGACGCAGCAGAACGCCGCCCTAGTGGAAGAAGCTGCTGCCGCCGCAGAATCCCTGCAGGATCAGGCAGGCAAGCTGGCCGAACTGGTCAGTGTGTTCAAAATGGATGGCCTGATTGCGGCTGCCCCAAGGCCCGCCAGCCAACTAGGCGCAAGCCCCGCACCAGCAGCAAAACGCGCTCCAGTCCTGCAAAATTCCGTAAGACGCCCTTCTGCCAAGGTATCGCCGATTCGCCGCGTGGCGCCCCCTTCCGCCACGCCGGCAGCCGCAGCAACGTCCGCCGACAACGGCCAGTGGGAAGAGTTTTAATAAATAATAGCCATGCAGCGCTGCGCAGTTGAGCCATCATCTTGCGCAGCCTCTCCCGCAACTCCCCTCCTCTGCCTCCTATAGGGCGACATCCGCATAAGGCTCTCTTAACAAGACCAGCTGCTCAAACTCTTGCAGCGGCACCGGACGGCTGAAGAAATACCCCTGATAGCAATGGCAACCTGCAGCAGCCAGAAAATCGCGCTGCGCAGCAGTTTCAACCCCTTCGGCAATAACGCCCAAGCCCAGGCTATGCGCCAGTGCGACTATCGTCCGGGCAATGGCCGCATCATTGGGGTCTATCAGTACGTCGCGCACAAATGACTGGTCTATTTTCAGCTGATCCAGCGGCAACTTCTTCAGATAAGACAGCGACGAATACCCAGTGCCGAAATCATCAAGAGAAAAGCCTACTCCCTTGGCTTTCAGCGCAAACATTTTTTCTATCGTCTCTTCCACATTCTCGACCAGCAGCGATTCGGTCAGTTCCAGCTTCAGGCATTTGGGATTGGCGCCGCTATCCTTTAATACCGCCAAGACCTGTTCAACAAAATCGGATCTGCCGAACTGGCGCGCGCTGACGTTGACAGCAATGGTCAGATGCGCAGTATCTTTTCGCTCGCCCCATACGGCCAATTGCGCACATGCGGTTTCCAGCACCCACAGCCCCAGCGGCAGGATCAGGCCGGTTTCTTCGGCCAGCGGAATGAATTCGGCGGGAGCAACGACACCGCGTTGCGGATGCTTCCAGCGCACCAGCGCTTCGGCGCCGATGACGCCGCTACCGCTGACGACCTGGGCCTGGTAATGCAGCAGAAACTGCCCGCTGTCGATCGCCTTGCGCAGGTCGCTGACCAGCGCTGAGCGTTCCACCGCAGCAGTCTGCATGCCCGGATTGAAAAAACGGAAGGCATTGCGCCCCGAATTCTTGGAACGGTACATCGCCAGGTCGGCCTGCTTCATCATAGTATCGACCGTGAC
>JAYSKH010000292.1:0-4971 GCA_043726505.1 Undibacterium sp.
ACGATCCTGCCGTGCCGCTACCGGGCGCAGTCGGGAATCATTGCGAGCAAGCCTTAGAATCGAGCACCGTTACCAGCATCTGCAGCTCACTGCGGATGCCGGGCCAACGCAGGTGACAAGGCACATGCCGCAGATAACCGGCTCCAGAGATTTTCTTTTGGCATTGGAGGTTATATCGTGAATCAACCCATCATGGGCGGCGTGGCTGCATTGAATGTGCCCGCTTACGTCAAACAACAAAAACTGATCAACTGGGTTGCCGACATCGCGGCGCTGACCAAGCCCGACAGCATCTACTGGTGCGACGGCTCGCAGGAAGAATACGACCGCCTGTGCGCGCTGATGGTCGCCGCCGGCACCATGAAAAAGCTGAACCCGGCCAAGCGCCCGAACAGCTACCTGGCCTGCTCCGATCCTTCCGACGTGGCCAGGGTAGAAGACCGCACTTTCATCTGCTCGCAGAAAAAAGAAGATGCCGGTCCGACCAATAATTGGACCGACCCTGCAGAAATGCGTGGCACGCTGAACGGCCTGTTTGACGGCAGCATGAAAGGCCGCGTCATGTACGTGGTGCCTTTCTCTATGGGTCCACTGGGTTCGCCGATTGCGCATATCGGCGTGGAACTGTCCGACTCTCCTTACGTCGCTGTCAACATGCGCATCATGACGCGCATGGGCAAAGCGGTGTATGACGTACTGGGCACCGACGGTGAATTCGTCCCTTGCGTACACACTGTCGGCGCGCCTTTGCAGGCCGGCGAAAAAGATGTGGCCTGGCCTTGCAACGCCACCAAATACATCGTGCACTACCCTGAAACCCGCGAGATCTGGTCCTTCGGTTCCGGCTACGGCGGCAATGCGCTGCTGGGCAAGAAATGCTTTGCGCTGCGCATCGCCTCCAATATGGGCCGCGAGCAGGGCTGGCTGGCAGAACACATGCTGATCCTAGGTGTGGAATCACCGGAAGGCAAAAAACATTACGTGGCAGCGGCTTTCCCTTCTGCCTGCGGCAAGACCAATTTTGCGATGCTGATCCCACCCAAGACTTTCGACGGCTGGAAAGTAACGACCATCGGCGACGATATCGCGTGGATCAAGCCTAGCGCCGACGGCAAGCTGTATGCGATCAACCCGGAAGCCGGCTATTTCGGCGTGGCGCCGGGCACCAATACCGCGACCAATTTCAACTGCATGGCTTCGCTGGGTTCAAACACCATCTTCACTAACGTGGCGCTGACGGATGACGGCGACATCTGGTGGGAAGGCCTGAGCAAGGAAGCACCAGCGCACCTGATCGACTGGCAGGGCAAGGACTGGACACCGGAAATCGCCAAGGAAACCGGCCGCAAGGCAGCGCATCCAAATGCGCGCTTCACCGTTGCCGCTACACAGAATCCTGTCATCGATTCCGCGTGGGACGATCCTGCCGGCGTGCCTATCTCCGCGTTCATCTTCGGCGGCCGCCGCTCCACCACCGTACCGCTGGTCACTGAAGCGCGCAACTGGGTAGAAGGCGTATACATGGCCGCAACCATGGGCTCAGAAACGACTGCAGCCGCTGTCGGCCAGCAAGGCGTAGTACGCCGCGATCCGTTTGCGATGCTGCCTTTTATCGGCTACAACATGAGCGACTATTTCCAGCACTGGCTGACGCTGGGCGAAAAAATCGCTGCAGCCGGCGCCAAACTGCCGGGCATTTTCTGCGTCAACTGGTTCCGTACCGATGAAAATGGCAAGTTCGTGTGGCCTGGCTTTGGCGACAATATGCGCGTGCTGAAATGGATGCTGGAACGCATAGAAGGTTCCGGCGGCGGCGTGGAAAACGTTTTCGGCACCACGCCGGAATTTGGCGACCTGCAATGGGACGGCCTTGATTTCACACAGCAGCAGTTTGACACCATCACATCGATCGACAAGGCAGCCTGGGAAGCGGAACTGAAACTGCATACCGAACTGTTCGACAAGCTGCAGCACCATCTGCCGGCCGAACTGGTCGCAACAAAGGCGCAGCTGGAAAAACGCCTGGCTGCTTGATACACAACGTGTAGCATGCTGGAATGAAGAAGACGCGGCCAAGTGCCGCGTTTTTTTATGGTGCTTGCAAAACAACGCGGATCACGGCACGATCACAGCGCCTGGGCTATCACTTTATCCACAAGCGCTTCGGCTCACTTATCCCCAGGCTTGAAGCTGTTCTGCTCACCATGGAGGCAGACGGCACCATCAGGCGGATACAGGAAGAAACGCTCAGGGAATTCATCGCACTCTGCCCTTAGGCGCGTGTAGCGTCGGTGTGGTGTCGCAAGGCATCGCAATCGGCTTTTTACACTCTGGAATGAAAAAACCCGCAAAAACAAGGTTTTGCGGGTTGAAATCCTGCTTTTGGAGGAAAGCAAGAGGAGACAAATTTAAAACAGGTTCAACGTACTGCGGCGGAGCGGCGTACGCTCAGGTGATTCTTTACAGTGGCGCGGACGGAAGCGCTGGTGATGTCAGACATGCTCAGGCCAGTGGATTCGCCCGTGTTGTTCCTCGCGGCGTAGGAGTTAGCCACAGATTTGTCAACAGCCTTGTTCACAATGTTACCAACAGCATTATCCACAGGCTGCTGGCGGCTTGCGCCCGATGCATTGTCGGCATTAACGAGGCGCGACAATTTACGGATCAACGGTGTCATCATATAAGCAACAGGAAAAGCGATGGGCCAGCAAGTCAGCCATGCTTCCATCCATGCGGCGAAGAATTCGTTACTGAAACCTGCCCAGACCAGACGCATCACCGCGGTAGCCACCAGCGTGATAACACCAGTCATCAGCAGGGCCGGCAACATCGATGCCAGGCTTTTGGAGCCGGCAACCGGTTGAGTGGGAGCGTCCGTCTCGCGGTAAGTACCGGAAACTACTGCATATAAAGAAGAATGTTGCATTGCCAACCCCTTATTCAACTTGGTTAAGTCAACAGAACCGAAAACAGCTACTAAAGCAATAAATCGAATTAGCCGCGCGAAGCCAGTGCGCGCAATTCCGCTGCCATGCTAGGCGAGGTAGAATCCAGGTCACGGGCAACATTGTTAATGGCTAACAGGTTACGCAGGTTGCGGCTTGCTACTTTTTCATCTTTGGTCTGCCTTGGGCTGATCACCAGCAACGCTGCGCGCAACAGGCCAGTAATCAAAGGCTTGAACACAACCAGCACAGTTGCCAGGATACCCATGCCCAGTAAAGGACGGGCTGCGCCCACTACACTGCTGACAGCCATTTCGGCGGCTGGGATGGCACTTTGCAAAGGAAAGGCTAAGGTCAGGAAAGTCATAATATTTCTCCACATTTCTATCTAATTCGGCGATGATGTAACTATATTGCAGTGCAATATATAAATCCAATTACGTATTTCCATACCTGTTATATAGTTTCTGAATATCAACAAAAAGATGACTATTTGTCTTGAACTGGAAATTCAAGACGCCCGGAGACCTTTCTGATATGAACTTCCTGACGCTGGATTTGAACTTGTTGCGCGTGTTTGACACCGTGATGGTCGAGCAAAACCTGACCCGAGCGGCAGACAAGCTGGCCATGACGCAGCCGGCCGTCTCCAATGCGCTGAAGCGGCTGCGCTCTTCGCTGAACGATGAACTGCTGATCCGCACCGCCTACGGCGTCAAGCCGACGCCGCGCGCTGAAGCGCTATGGCCTGCGGTACGCCAGGCGCTGTCGACGCTGGAAACCGCCATTGCGCCTACCACCTTCGACGTCTCCAAGGCACAGGCTACCTTCCGCATGGCCATGGCAGACGCCACCGCAGCCTTATGGATGCCCACGCTGGTAAGAGCGATAGAAAAGGATGCACCTGGCTTAAATGCGCGCATGGTGCCGCTGACAACGCGCGAACCGCGGCCCATGCTGCTGCGCGGCGACATTGATATCGCCGTAGGTTATTTCCCCGGCGTGGTGGCCCAGCTGGCTGCCGGCCAGGGCGCCGGCAGCCCGATCCGCCATGACCGCCTGTATTCAGGCCACTATGTATGCGTAATGAGGCAAGACCACCCGCTGGCCAAGGGCGAACTGACGCTGGACGACTACTGCAACGCCAACCACCTGCTGGTCAGCTTCTCCGGCCGCGCGCACGGCCTGGTAGACGACGTACTGGCCCAGATGGGCCGCGAGCGTCATATCCTGCTGACGGTGAACCAGTTCTTCACCGGCGGCCGCGTCGTCGCCAACTCCGACCTGCTGACGGTGCTACCGCACCACCTGATGTCCTCCACCGGCATGACCGACGAGTTGATCTGGAAAAAACTGCCCTTTGATATGCCTGACGTGCACATCGACATGCTGTGGCACGAACGCGACGGCCGAAACCCGGCGCATAAGTGGTTGCGGGATAACCTGATCGACATGACCAATGACACTATCTTGCCGGAGCTGGGGCGGGATAAGCAGTTGATGGATACCTGATGTCCAACTGGCAAGAAAGATAGTGTGATGAGCTCTCTGCTGCGAATTGCCGGCTCTGTCACTCTGCTGCTGGCGGTTTTGTATGTGGGCCTTTGTGGTGTGCTTTACCTGTTCCAGCGCTCCTTCATCTATTACCCGCAGCCTGCGTCCCAAAACCTGCCAGGAACGACCATTACCCTACCGGGCGTAGATGCGGATGTGCTGGTATCGGTACACCAGCACGCCGGTGCCAATGCACTGATCTATTTCGGCGGCAACGCGGAAGACGTAACCCAGAATCTACCCGCCTTTTCGCAGGCCTTTCCTGATTACGCCATCTATTTGCTGCACTACAGAAGCTACGGCGGCAGTTCGGGCTCGCCTTCCGAAGCCGCCATCCAGCGCGACGCACTGGCCCTGTTTGACATGGTGCACGCGACTCACAAAAACACTGCCGTCATCGGCCGTAGCCTGGGTTCAGGCGTCGCTATCCGGCTTGCCAGCCAGCGGCCGGCATCAAAACTGATCCTGGTCA
>JAYSKH010000293.1:0-11951 GCA_043726505.1 Undibacterium sp.
ATTGAGCATCTGGACGGCGTTGACTTCGAGAACCGCAAGACCGTGAGAATTCGTGATCGCTATGATGCGAGCGTGCCGATGGTCATGGGGGCTGTGGCTCGCCGAAAGCCGGTGTTTGTCGAAGATGCCAAGTTTTTGCGCCAGCAGACCAAGCAGCCGATCAAGTGGGCTTTGCCAGGCCCCATGACAATGATCGACACGCTGTATGACAACCATTACAAAAGCCGCGAAAAACTGGCGTGGGAATTCGCCAAGATTCTCAATCAGGAAGCAAGGGAGTTGGAGGCTGCTGGTGTCGACATCATCCAGTTTGATGAGCCCGCATTCAATGTTTTCTTCGATCAGGTGAATGATTGGGGCGTTGCCACACTGGAAAAGGCCATTGAAGGACTGAAGTGTGAAACCGCTGTCCATATTTGCTATGGCTATGGCATCAAAGCCAATACAGATTGGAAAAAAACGCTGGGCTCAGAGTGGCGACAATATGAAGAAGCTTTTCCCAAGCTGCAAAAATCCAGTATCGATATAGTTTCGCTGGAATGTCACAACTCTCATGTTCCGATGGATCTGATTGAACTCATCCGAGGTAAAAAAGTGATGGTGGGAGCCATTGATGTGGCATCCAATACCGTTGAAACACCCGAGGAAGTCGCCAACACCCTACGAAAAGCACTTCAATTTGTAGATGCCGACAAGCTTTATCCTTGCACCAACTGTGGCATGGCTCCCTTACCGCGTGGAGTAGCAAGAGGCAAGCTGAATGCGTTAAGTGCGGGCGCAGAAATCGTCCGCAGAGAACTCTCGAACTAATTCCGAGACAGAAAATGGCCGTCGTGAACTGCTCGCGATGGCCAGACGCGGAAAATTGAGTGGGCCATCTGGTCGATATTGACCGATGGATCGCTTTCAACATTGGCAAAGGCTGAAGTCAGCCAACATTATTGGACCACTTCATGCCTTCCTCAACAGGTTCGAGCTGCACTCAGTATCTAGTACCAACCATGTCACTCCCTGGTACTGCTATCGAGCCATTGCGCTTTCGCGAAGCGCTCGGGCACTACGCATCCGGCATCACGGTGATTACGTCACACCTCGGTGGCGAGCTAATTGGCTTCACTTGCCAGTCGTTCCACAGCGTGTCGATGAGCCCGCCATTGGTGTCATTCAGCGTCATGTCCAGTTCGACCAGCTATCCCAAAATTCGCCGGGCAGGTCGATTCGCTGTCAATATTCTGTCTGATGATCAAGTCAAGATTTCCAACCAGTTTGCCCGGCGAGGCACGGACAAGTGGCAAGGTATCGACTGGCAGGAATCGCCGCTGGGTAATCCACTGATTGCCGGCAGCCTGCACTGGCTCGATTGCGAAATTTACGCCGAACACGCCGCAGGTGATCACTTGATCGTGATTGGTGAAGTAAAAGCCTTAAACCTGCAAGAAACCACTGCTACGCAACCATTGCTGTATTACCGGGGGCAATATTGCAACATCGCCGCGCATAGCGCAGTGTGAACGCCAACGCCAGGACGTTTTCATCGCTGTTTAAATAATAGTCATAGCACTTGCCGCCAGGACGGATCAGGCAACGACGGGCCTCTTTGCCTGCTCGAAGAAAGCCTTCAAATAATCAATGCCCACATCTGCCTCGCGTGCTCCCAGGTAGATGTTCTTGGCAATGCCGTTCTTGCCTAGCCGCACCGGAACAACATCCATCTTGTCCGCGTATTCCTGCACAAGCCAGCGTGGCAGCGCTGCCACGCCGCGCCCGCTGGCGACCATCTGCAACATGATGTCGGTAGTCTCGATGGCTTTATGGCGCTTGGGCGTGATGCCGGCCGGCGTCAGGAACATGGTATAGATATCAAGGCGATCCACCGGCACCGGGTAAGTCACCAGTACCTCGTCGTTCAACTGTTTGGGCTTGACGTACTCCTCCTTGGCGAGCTTGTGGTTGCCGGCTACGACCAATACTTGCTCGTAGTCGAACACCGGCTCAAACACCAGGCCGGGCTTGTCCAGCGGATCAGGCGTGACCAGCAAATCGATTTCATAGCCGAACAAGGCGCCGATGCCGCCAAACTGGAATTTCTGCTTCACGTCCACGTCCACGTCCGGCCACGCCGCCAGGTAAGGCGACACAACCTTCAGCAACCACTGGTAACAAGGGTGGCACTCCATACCTATGCGCAGCGCACCACGCTCGCCCTGGGCGAACTGAAGCAGGCGTTCTTCTGCCAATGCCAGCTGCGGCAACACCCGGTTGGCCACGGCTAGCAAATATTGCCCGGCCTGGGTCAGGCGCAGGCTGCGGCCTTCGCGCAGCCAGATGTCGGTGCCCAGTTGCTGCTCCAGCTTCTTCATGCTGTGGCTTAACGCGGATTGCGTTACATGGAGTACGCCAGCGGCTGCAGTCAGCGAACCCTGCTTTTCCACCTCTTGCACGATGGATAAATGAATGCGATCTAGCATGATGAATGAGTTAAATTCATAGACTATTGAAATAAAGCTATTTTACTTCATAATTCTGTGCCTTTGCGATCTGCCAATTCATGGATTATTTGGGAAGATAATCATGGCAACGATCCACAAGCTCAGCTTACCTAACTCGCTTGACCAGACTAGGCCGGTGGTGATGGAAGGGTCGATGCATGGCGATAAAAATTGGCGCGAACCAACGCACTGGATTCTTTCACCGCTGGCGGCGGCAGAAATTAGCTAAATTATTTTCAGCCAGATCGGGGGGGGACGAGATGGGGCGCTTAGCTTGGAGTAAAGATCGTGGAGTAAAAAGCGCGGAGTAAAAATGGGAAGAAAAAAACGGCACCGGGAAGGCTATCGAACTACGATCAGGTAATCGCACCGGCAAAACAAAAAAGGCTCTGATTTCTCAGAGCCTTTTTGATTTTGGCGTCCCCAAGGGGATTCGAACCCCTGTACTCACCGTGAAAGGGTGATGTCCTAGGCCTCTAGACGATGGGGACAGTAAGCTGTCCGTACTACTGACCTTTGCTTGCGCACTCACATTTACTGCCTGTGTTTGCACTGCTTTTTATTTCTTCACATTCAAGCAAGACAAAGATTATATATTCCTTTTCTTCACTTGGCAACAGATTTTTAAACTTCAATCTGCTGCACTGTGCTGCTGGTGGAGGTAAGCGGGATCGAACCGCTGACCTCTTGCATGCCATGCAAGCGCTCTCCCAGCTGAGCTATACCCCCGGTGCAGAAGCGAGATTATAGCAAACTTATTTCTGCAATGTAAATAGCTTTCAGCGATCAATATTAATAATTTTTCAGGCGCGCCAAAACGACGTCGCGGCCGAACAATTCCACCACCGCATCGATCGATGGCGTCTGCAACTGGCCCGTCAACAGCAGGCGCAAAGGCATCGCCAGTTGCGGCATCTTCAGCGAGAATTTCGCCAGCGTTTCTTTCATCATTGCCGACAAGGCTGCCTTGTTCCACTCCACCGTGGCGATCTGCTCCGTGTAATGCGCCAGTGCAGGAGCGACTGCTTCGGTAATGTGCTGCTTCAGCAGCGCGGCGTCTGCTGTGGGCTGTTTGTAGAACAGCATGGCCGCCTGCCCCAATTCCACCGCGGTGTTGGTGCGTTCTTTCATCAGCGCGATCACAGCCGGCAACGCAGGCGCATTGTCGAATTGCGCGCCATCCTTCAGCATGCCGTCACGGATCAGGCCGGCCAGCCTTTCATTGTCGGCAGCCTTGATGTAGTGGTTGTTGACCCAGTCAAGCTTTTCGGGATTGAACTGCGCCGGAGAGATCGACAGATGCGTGAGGTCGAACCAGCTGCACATCTGCTCCATCGAAAATACTTCATCATCGCCGTGGCTCCAGCCCAGGCGCGCGAGGTAGTTCAACATCGCTTCCGGCAGATAGCCCTTGGCCAAATAGTCCATGACGCTGACGTCGTTGCGGCGCTTTGACAGCTTCTGGCCGTCGGTACCCAATATCATCGGCACGTGGCCGTACAACGGCAGGCTGGCGCCCAGCGCATTCAGGATATTGATCTGGCGCGGTGTATTGTTGACGTGATCGTCACCGCGTATCACGTGCGTGATCTGCATATCCCAGTCATCCACCGCCACGCAGAAGTTATAGGTCGGCGTGCCATCTGGCCGCGCGATGACCAGATCATCCAGCTCGCGGTTGCCGATGGTAATGGTGCCCTTGACGACGTCATTCCAGCTGACTTCGCCGTCCAGCGGATTTTTGAACCGGATGACAGGTTTGCGGTCTGCAGGAACTGCCGGCAAGGTCTTGCCCGGCTCTGGCCTCCACGTGCCGTCATAACGCGGCTTCTCGCCGGCGGCGCGCTGGCGTTCACGCATCGCTTCCACTTCCTCCGGCGATGAATAGCAATGGTATGCCGTGCCCTTGCCCAGCATCTGCGCCAGCACTTCGCTGTAGCGGTCCATGCGCTTCATCTGGTAGAACGGGCCTTCGTCATGCTGCAGGCCGAGCCAGTTCATGCCGTCCAGAATGGCCTGCACTGCCTCCGGCGTGGAGCGCTCCAGGTCGGTATCTTCTATGCGCAGCACAAAAGTACCGCCGGCATTGTGGGCAAACGCCCAGCAAAACAAGGCAGTGCGGGCGCCGCCTACGTGAAGATAACCTGTGGGGCTGGGGGCAAAACGGGTACGGACAGTCATGGCATGGCTGGTCACAGTGTCAACACTGCAACCCGGTAAAGTTAAAACCAGCATTATAGAGTACGCAATGCCTGCATGAGCATAACTAGCAATGCCTGCGCGCGTGCGGGTATCATGCTGGCATTGCGCCAGTGCGCCGACGATTGAAAAGCCCACCCAGCATGCAGCAGCCCTCCCAACCTCCCCTGCCGATACGCGAAGGCGTCGCACCCAGTTACCTGTGGCTGCCGGAGGGCGAATGGCCGAACCTGTTAAGCTTTTTGCTAGTCCATTATCCGGATGTTGCCGAATCCACCTGGCTGGCGCGCATGGCAAAGGGAGAGGTCAGGAACCAGCATGGCGATATGCTGCAGGCTGGCAGCGCATTCCGCCGTGGTATCTGTATATATTATTACCGCGAACTGGAAGACGAGACGCCGATTCCGTTTGAAGAGCATATCCTTTACCAGGACGATCATTTGCTGGTGGTGGACAAGCCGCATTTTCTGCCGGTGATACCGACCGGGCGCTTTTTGCGTGAAACGCTGCTAGTGCGGCTGAAACAAAAAACCGGCCTGCATGAGCTGACCCCGATTCACCGGCTGGACAGGGAAACTGCCGGCGTGATGCTGCTGTCGCACAACCCGGCCAGCCGCGGCGCTTACCAGGCGATGTTCCAGCAGCGCAGCATCAGCAAGACCTATGAGGCGCTGGCAGCGCATCGTGCAGATATGGCATTCCCGCTGACGCATCGCAGCCGCATGGTCGAGGGCAGCCATTTTTTTGTCATGAAGGAAGTACCCGGCGAGCCTAACTCGGAGACCCATATAGATATCATCGAACGCCGCGGCGATACCAGCCTTTACCGGCTGCAACCTGTTACAGGCCGCAAGCACCAGTTGCGCGTGCACATGGCCAGCCTGGGCATGCCGATAATCAACGATATTTTTTATCCCGAAACCTTGCAATGCAAAGGCGACGATTTCTCTGCGCCATTAAAACTACTGGCCAGGGCCATTGCATTTACCGACCCCATCAGCGCGGAGCCGCGTGAATTCCACAGCGAACGCAGCCTGTAAAAACAAGCGCACGCATATATTCACGCATAGAAAAACTTGACAGTTCTGTAGCCACGCAATATAATTCTTTTCCTCGGAGTGTGGCGCAGTCCGGTAGCGCACCTGGTTTGGGACCAGGGGGTCCAAGGTTCGAATCCTTGTACTCCGACCAAATTTAAAGGATCGTCATTGACGATCCTTTTCCTTTAAGTAGGAAACAAAGATAAAAATAAAGAGCATTTCGCAGCGTGTAAATACGTCATGCGATAACTCTGATGCAGTTTAAAAAGCATTTATTCACGAAATAAATGCAAAGCAAGTTTCGGAGTGTGGCGCAGTCCGGTAGCGCACCTGGTTTGGGACCAGGGGGTCCAAGGTTCGAATCCTTGTACTCCGACCAATTTAAAAAGGATCGTCTTTGACGATCCTTTTTTCTTTTCTGCTACGCTTTTCTACTGCGTATTTCGCGGCAACCTCTCCCAGCCCCAAACCGGCGCGCCGCATGCAGCGCGCCGCCAATCGCATCAGGTATTCTGCACGGTAATGGTCGGGAACTTGCTGCTCATGTCCTTGGCTTTTTCGGCCACCTTGATCGCCAGCTTGCGCGCGATTTCCTTGTACATCAGCGCGATCTTGCCGTCCGGGTCTGCCACTACTGTCGGCGTGCCGGAATCGGCCTGCTCACGGATGGACATGGTCAGCGGCAGGCCGCCAAGGAAATCAACGCCGTATTCCGCACACATCTTCTGACCGCCGCCTTCACCGAAAATATGTTCGGCGTGGCCGCAGTTGCTGCACACGTGGATGCTCATGTTTTCCACAATGCCCAGGATAGGAATACCGACTTTTTCAAACATCTTCAAGCCTTTGCGCGCATCCAGCAGCGCAATGTCCTGCGGCGTCGTCACGATCACGGCGCCGGTGACCGGCACTTTTTGCGACAGAGTCAGCTGCACGTCACCCGTACCTGGTGGCATGTCCACGACCAGATAATCCAGATCGCGCCAGTTAGTCTGCTCCAGCAACTGCTGCAAAGCCTGCGTGACGATGGGGCCGCGCCACACCATAGGCTCGTCCGGATTAATCATGAAACCGATGCTGGATACCTGCAAGCCATGGTTTTCCAGAGGTTCCATGGTTTTGCCGTCCTTGGTTTCCGGCTTGCCGGAAATGCCCATCATCATCGGCTGCGAAGGGCCGTAGATATCGGCATCCAGTATGCCGACCGAAGCACCTTCGGCGGCCAGCGCCAGCGCCAGGTTAACGGCCGTCGTCGATTTGCCGACGCCGCCTTTACCCGAGGCAACGGCGATGATGTTCTTAACATTGGGCATCAGCTTGATGCCGCGCTGCACTGCATGTGCAACGATCTTGGAATACACGTTGACGCTGACCTTGCCTGCGCCGCTGATCTTGCCTATCGCTTCGGCACTGGCGGCGCGTATGCCTTCCCACTGGCTTTTGGCCGGGTAGCCCAGCTCCACATCCAGGCTGACGTCCGCGCCTTCTATCTTGATGTTTTTGACAGTCTTGGAACTGACCAGATCCTTGCCTGTGTTCGGGTCTATGACGCCGGACAGGGCGGTTTTAATATCTTCTGCTGTAATGCTCATGCGTATCTCTCCGTGGCTAGGTTGCCAGTCTAGCGCAAAACGGCACCGCCGATGGCAAAGCCCTGTGTGTCCAAAGGAAATCAAAGCCTCCTTTGCCCATCTTATGCTTATCATTTAGGCAAATAGATGTGCTGGCGGCCCGTGCCCTCGATTTCAGTTGAAAACCACCATACTGAATGAAAGCGGCGTTTCGCTGTTAGAATAATGCCCTTGTTTCATCCTTTTCCTACCCTATCAGATAAGTGCATTGACATGACCCGCCAGTTGTTCGTTACTACCGCCCTGCCCTACGCTAACGCGCCCTTCCACCTCGGCCACATCATGGAGTATGTGCAGGCCGATATCTGGGTACGCCATCAGCGAATGCTGGGTAACGACGTGTCTTTTGTCGGTGCCGACGATGCGCACGGCGCGCCTATCATGATCGCAGCGGAAAAAGCCGGCCTGACGCCGCAGGAATTCGTCGCGCAGATCGCTGCCGGCCGCAAGCAGTATCTGGATGGCTTCCATATCTCCTTTGATAACTGGCACTCGACCGACGGCCCGGAAAACCATGCGCTGTCGCAAGATATTTACCGCAAGCTGAAAGCCGCCGGCTTCATCACCAGCAAGACCATAGAACAGTTCTATGATCCGGTGAAAAACATGTTCCTGCCGGACCGCTACATCAAGGGCGAATGCCCTAAGTGCGGCGCCAAGGACCAGTACGGCGATTCCTGCGAAGTGTGCAGCTCGGTGTACTCGCCGATTGAACTGAAGAACCCGTATTCGGTGCTGACCGGCGCGACTCCGGTGATGAAATCGTCAGAACATTTCTTCTTCAAATTGTCGGACGCCAAATGCGTGGACTTCCTGCGCGAATGGGCACTGAACAGCAAACGCCTGCAATCCGAAGTGGCGAACAAATGCAAGGAATGGCTGGAAGGCGACAACGGCCTGGGCGACTGGGACATCAGCCGCGATGCGCCTTATTTCGGCATAGAAATTCCGGATGAGCCGGGCAAATACTTCTACGTGTGGCTGGATGCGCCGGTAGGCTACCTGGCTTCGCTGAAAAACTATTTCGGCAAAACCGGCCGCGACTACGACGCCTTCATGGCAGACCCGCGCACCGAACAGATACATTTCATCGGCAAGGACATTACCTACTTCCATACGCTGTTCTGGCCTGCGATGCTGAAATTTTCCGGCTACAAGACGCCGGACAATGTGTTCGCGCACGGCTTCGTTACCGTGTCCGGTGAAAAAATGTCGAAGTCGCGCGGTACCGGCATTTCGCCGCTGCGTTACCTGGAAATCGGCATGAATCCGGAATGGCTGCGTTACTACTTTGCCGCCAAGCTGAACGCCAAAGTCGAAGATCTGGACCTGAACCCTGACGATTTTGTCGCGCGCGTCAACGCCGACCTGATCGGCAAATACGTCAACATCGCCAGCCGTGCCGCCGGCTTTATTGCCAAACGCTTTAACGGCGCGGTAGCAACTGCTTGGGCAACGGCGGATGACGCCTTCCTGTCTGGCCTGCGTAACGCAGCAACCGATATACAGGCGTTGTATGAAGGCCGTGAATACGGCAAGGCGCTGCGCGCTGTGATGGAACAGGCCGATGCCATCAATGCCTACGTCGATGCGAACAAACCTTGGGAACTCGCCAAGGACCCGGCCAAGGATGCGATGCTGCAGGAAGTATGCAGCCGCCTGCTGGAAGCCTTCCGCATCCTGACGATCTACCTGAAGCCGGTGTTGCCGCAAGTTGCCGTGCAGGTAGAAGCCTTGCTGAACATCGCTCCGCTGCAATGGGCGCATGTGAACACGCCGCTGCCTGACGGCCACGTCGTCAACGCGTACAGCCATCTGATGCAGCGCGTGGACATCAAGATTTTTGATTCGCTGTTTGATGCGCCCGTGCCAGCCGAAACGGCCACCGCTACTAACGCTGCACCTGCAATTGCAGCAGCTGAAGCCGCAACAACGGCCACCGCTGCCAGCGATATCGAAGAGCTGGCGCCGGAAATCAAGATTGACGATTTTGCCAAGATTGATCTGCGCATTGCCAAGATCGTCAATTGCGAACACGTGGAAGGTTCGGACAAATTGCTGCGCCTGACGCTGGATATCGGTGAAGGCCGTACCCGCAATGTATTTTCCGGCATCAAATCGGCCTACCAGCCGGAACAGCTGGTAGGTAAATTTACCGTAATGGTCGCAAATCTGGCGCCGCGCAAGATGAAGTTTGGCATGTCCGAAGGCATGGTTCTGGCAGCATCGGCCGCCGATGAAAAAACCAACCCCGGCCTGTATGTGCTGGAGCCATGGCCGGGCGCAACGCCGGGCATGCGCGTCAGGTAATGTCTACAAGCCCGGCCTTTGCCGGGCTTTTTGCATCAAGGGATGCGCCAACGCGCATCCGAAGTTCCCCTCCCCTGCCACAGCGAACTCTCATCTGCCGGCGCCAGTGCCAGTGCCAGTGACGCAAACACTACCCCCATACCGAATGTCATGCGCCGTTTGTTGAAGGCATGCATGCTTTTGCCTGCGAAAGCAGAAAAATGCAAAACAAAATCACGAATTCCAGCGTTTACGGCTTTTTAAAACTATTTACTTTATACTTTTAGATCGATTTTACTGCCCGTTACCGTGGGCGCAGGCCGACGCTTAAGTCGCCCTCCGGCCCGATTCACCTTCGATTTACCCCTATTCCAGTCCAGCCATGAACAGCCCTATCAGCCCCAACGCAGTAACATCCCCGGTTCCCGCCCTCATCGTGCAACTACGCAATGCAATGCGGGAAAAAGGCCTGGATGCCTATATCATCCCTTCCGCCGATCCGCATCTGTCCGAATACCTGCCGGAACGCTGGCAAGGGCGCGCGCGTTACTCCGGTTTTAACGGTTCGGTCGGCACGCTGATTGTCACCGCCGGATTCGCCGGCCTGTGGGTGGATAGCCGCTACTGGGAACAGGCAGAAAAAGAACTGGCTCCCACCGGCATACAGATGATGAAGATACCGTCTGCTGCGGCAACGATGCACATAGACTGGCTGGCCGCCAACATGCAGTCTGGCCAGGTAGTCGGCGTGGACGGCGCGGTGCTGGGTCTGGCAACGGCAAGGGCACTGGAGCAGGCGCTGGAACCGAAGGGAATCAGGCTCTACACCAGCCATGACCTGCTGCAGGATATCTGGGAAGGCCGCCCTGCGGTGCCGGAAGCCGCTATCTATGAACACGCTGCGCCGTACGCCGTCGTCAGCCGCAAGGACAAGCTGCAGCTGGTGCGCGAACAGATGCAGGCCAAGGGCGCAGACTGGCATTTTGTGTCCACCGTGGACGACCTGGCCTGGACCTTCAACCTGCGCGGCGCCGACGTCAGCTACAACCCGGTATTTGTCGGCCATGCGCTGATCGGCCTGCATGACGCAACGCTGTTCGTTTCACCGAACAAACTGTCCGCTGAACTGACCGCCGCGCTGGCGCAGGACGGCGTGCGCATTTCTGCATATGAAAATGCCGCGGCCAGCCTGTCCGCGCTGCCCGAAACGGCAAAGCTGCTGATAGACCCGCGCCGCATCACTTACGGTTTCCGCCAGGCAGTGCCGCAAGCCGTCAAGGTCATTGAAGCGATTAATCCATCGGTCTTTGCCAAGTCGCGCAAGAACGACCAGGAAGCACAGTTCGTGCGCGAAGCAATGGAGCAAGACGGCGCTGCACTGAGCGAATTCTTCGCCTGGTTTGAGCAGGCAATCGGCAAGGAACGTATCACTGAACTGACGGTGGATGAAAAGCTGACCGCTGCCCGCGCGCGCCAGCCGCACTATGTGTCGCTCAGTTTCAACACCATCGCCGGCTTCAATCCTAACGGCGCGATGCCGCACTACCGCGCCACGCCGGAATCGCATTCCGTCATCGAAGGCAACGGCCTGCTGCTGATCGACTCCGGCGGCCAGTACCTGAACGGCACCACCGACATCACGCGCGTGCTGTCTATCGGCACCGTATCGGCAGAACAGAAACGCGACTTCACGCTGGTGCTGAAAGGCATGATCGCGCTGACCCGTATGCAGTTCCCGCGCGGCACCTTGTCGCCTATGCTGGATACCATCGCCCGTGCGCCGATCTGGGCTGACGGTATCAACTACGGCCACGGCACCGGCCACGGCGTAGGCTATTTCCTCAACGTGCACGAAGGCCCACAATCCATCTCCAGCTACGCGATGCCGGAACCGCATACGGCAATGGAACCCGGCATGATCACGTCCAATGAACCCGGCATTTACCGTCCCGGTAAATGGGGTGTGCGCATAGAAAACCTGCTGCTGGCCGTGCCGGCGCAGACCACCGAATTTGGCGAATACCTGAAATTTGAAACCCTGACTCTGTGCCCTATCGACACCCGCTGCATGGACCTGTCGCTGCTGCGCGAAGATGAAATCGCTTGGGTCAACGACTACCATGCGACCGTGCTGGAACGCCTGTCACCGCGTGTTACCGGCGATGCGAAGGTCTGGCTGGTGGAGCGTACCAAGGCTATCGGCAAGCAAGCTGAATAAACTCAGCGTATCAAATGAAAACGCCACATTGCTTGATGCATGTGGCGTTTTTTTTGATTACCGAATCGATAGGCAGATGAGCTTG
>JAYSKH010000294.1:0-3464 GCA_043726505.1 Undibacterium sp.
CTCCAGCAGCTTTTGAAAATAAGGCAGCACGCTGTCGTTGGAAAGCTCGAGCAGGCCGTCGCCAACATAGAGTTCAGTAAAGCTCCAGCCTGGCACCTCAGCCGCGCGGACCACGCCAACCACCCAGCACTTGTCTTCTTCCGCAATACGGTCGCGCGCCGCCATCACGCGGTCTTCCTGCGCATCAAAATAAATATGCATCATATTTGTCTGCGGAATACGTGGATTGACCCGCACGCCGGGCAAGGCATTCAGCGCCTCCGCCAGCGATACTGTCCGCTCCAGGCACTGATCCATCTGCGCCAGCCGCTGGTCGAAACGCATGGCAGCCGATGCCACCATCGGGCTCTGGTGCACCAGCATGCCGCCCAGGCGCCTTTGCCAGACGCGTGCAGTTGCGATAAATTTTTCATCTCCAAGCAGCACCGCACCCGCAATGCCGCCTATACCCTTGTACATCGACACATAGACGGAATCAAAACCCTCGGCAATTTCTGCATGGCTCTTTCCATAAAACGCCCTGCTCTCCCATAGCCGCGCACCATCCATATGCAGCGCAATACCACGTTCCTTTGCTTTTTCTTTCAGCGCCTGCAATTCATCCCATGACGGAAGCTGGCCACCGGCACAGCGGATGGGCAATTCCACCAACAGGCAGGCCAGAGGCTGTTTAACCGCATCAAGGTCAGAAGCCAGCATGGGCTTCAGCCGGTCTCCCACCGGCACACCTTGCAGTTTCAATACTGCCTCATAAGCCTGCTCTTCATGGCCGATCAGGTGCGAAGTCGGATGCATGCCAAAGCGCGGCAAAGCACTGCGCTCCGCCCATATCTGCACGGCGATCAGCTGCGCCATTACACCGCTGGGCATGAAGACCGCAGCGGGTTTCCCCAGCAGGGAAGCTATTTTTTTCTCAAACGTGCTCAGCAGCTCGCCTTCGCCATACACGTCATGTTCCACATTATTCGCCTCGCACCAGTCTGCAATAGCGCGGAACTCCTGCGCTGGGCTGGGACTGCGAAAGCCGGGAAATACGACTGTGCATTGATTGCGAAGCTGCTGGCGTTGCGCGCTGGAGTTGTTGTTCATTGAGCTACTGCATTGGATGGTTGAATGGTTGAGTGGGATGGCAAATACCGGACAAGGGCATCATACCAAGGTCATCGTACCAGTGATTTGATCACCGCCCACTGGCGGCGTGAAACAGGCAGGCGTTCGCTGGTGTCGCGCAGGATGACCTGCCATGAGTCGCTAATTTTTTCAGCATCGTTATCTGCGTCTAAAGTTTGTCTGGAGTTCTTGTCTGCGCCGGCGTGAGCAACCTGGCTGACCCGTTCAACGCCCTTGATCGCATTGCGCGCAATGAGCGCATTCCTGTGTACACGCACCAGTACATCGGCCATTTCCTCTTCTATCGATACCAGCGCCTCTTCCAGCAGATAACTGCGCTCACGGGTGTGCAGCGTCACATATTTTTGTTCTGCTTTCAGAAACAATACATCCGCAACCGGCACGAGCAAAATTCTGCCGCGCTCCATGACTGAAAAATGCCGGCGCCGCTCCGGAGCCGCAGCGATGGTAACCGCGGTCTGGGCAGCTGCGGCCTGCATGGAGCCTGCGCGGATGCGGCTGGCGCGCAGGATGGCTTCTTCCAGCCGAGCGGCCCGTACAGGCTTCAACAGATAATCCAGCGCGTGAACATCAAATGCCTTTACCGCATATTCGTCGTACGCCGTAACAAAGATGATCGCCGGCGTTTCAGAACCCATATTATTTGTTAGATGCTGCGCCAGCTCCAGACCTGTCATGCCAGGCATTTGCACGTCCAGCAGCACAATATCCGGCCGTAGCGAGACGATGGCATCGAGCGCTTGCTGCGCGTTTCCGGCTTCGCCCGTCAGCTCACAGGCACAGCTGTCCTGAATATCGGACAGCAAGGTTCCCAGCCTTTGCCTTGCAGGCGCTTCGTCATCGACAATGAAAATTCTATGCTTGTGCATCTGCTTATGTCTGCTTATGTCTTATAGGGGAAATACAATCTCACCTCAAACCTGTCGCCAATGATACCGTGGCTCAAGCCCGCCTCTATATCGTAAAGCAGGCGTAGCCGTTCACGGATATTATTCAGCGCCATGTGATTACTACCCGGCATGGCAACGGCGCCATGATAAGGATTGACGATGCGAATCTCAATTTTATCCAGTTTGCGCTGTATGTCCACCACAATGCCGGCTGGCTGGGTAGACGGTTCAACACCGTAGTGCACAGCATTCTCCAGCAAAGGCTGCAGCAGCAACGTAGCAATACGGCCGCTTTGCAATTCGGTCCCGCTGAAGTTGGAAATATTCCACTCCACCACAAGGCGCTCGCCGAGGCGGATTTTTTCTATGGACAGATATTGTTCACACAGATGGATCTCTTCTTTCAGCGTGCTCATGTCGCGGGTATCGCGCATCAGTACCCGGAACAGATCCGCCAGATCCTCCAGCGTGGTCTCGGCGCGGCGCGGTTCAGTGCGTATCATTGACAGCACGGCATTCAGGCTGTTGAACAAGAAGTGCGGACGTATTCTTGCCTGTAGCGCTTGCAACTGGGCCTCCCCCAGCGCGGGAGAAAATGCCCTGATGCGCAGCTCAAAATAGTGTTGCAACGCAAGACCTACAACAAAACATAACAGTACTGCGTAGCCGAAATGCAAACGGGGGTAGCTGCTGGCGAACCAGTCTAATCCGGAAAAGTATTCGAGCAGCAAGCCGCACACAATTGCCGGAATGACGCCGCACACAGCCCGCTGCAGCCAACCCGGAAACGCATACAGTAACGACAACTTCCTTGCCCCGCATAGCAACAACAAAGAAAACAGGCAAATGGTTTCGACCAGCATCGCCATTTCAATAAAATCCTGCAGTACACCTGAACCACCCTGCCCGCGCGACATCAGCGCCAGCAACACGAGCACATTGGCAGCAATTAATACGCGGAAAACAATGCCAATATTGCAGCAGTCCGGTATCAGGGATGTGTTATGCCTGGGCATTGCGGCGCGTATCTCTTCAGGCAGCATGGCGAAACCTGACCGCTCCGGCTGCAGATGCAGATGCACGGTCTTCATATTCAAATTGGCGATGACAGTTCACTAGTGCCTTATAATTAAGGGATAACACTGGAAACCATTATGACATCACAATTCTCTAAAAAAAGCGAGGCATGGTCTGCCCGTTTCTCCGAACCTGTCTCCGATCTGGTCAAGCGCTATACCGCTTCGGTATTTTTCGATAACCGCATGGCGGCTTTCGATATCGAAGGTTCGCTGGCGCATGCCGAAATGCTGGCTGCTCAAAATATCATTAACGCGCAGGATTATGCGGATATCCAGCGCGGCATGGCGCAGATCAAAGCCGAAATCGATTCCGGCAAATTTGAATGGCTGCTGGATCTGGAAGACGTGCATCTGAACATAGAAA
>JAYSKH010000295.1:0-6152 GCA_043726505.1 Undibacterium sp.
TTGGCGATTACGATACAGGCGCGGGGTTTGCACAGATGACGGGCGGCGGCAGTACCGCCAGCCTGGCGATGCGCCAGCTGGGCAATTACAGCCGCACCGTCAACGGCCTGCGCCTGCATGGCGAGAACAGCAGCTATGTAGCCAACCTGTTCGCCAGCAAGGACAGCCTGAAACAGGTCGTGGAAGAATTTGCCGGGCGCGGCGTTTCCGGTCCTTATTCGGTGTCCAATAACAGCGGCGTGACCAATAGCGAAAAGGTCGAAGTGGTGGTGCGCAACCGCAACCAGCCGTCGCAGATCATCAGCTCCACACCGATGACGCGCTTTGTCGATTATTCGTTTGATCCGTTCTCTGGCCATGTATTGTTCACGCAGCCTATCCCGGCGGCCGACGCCAACCTGAACCCGGTATCGATACGCATCACCTACGAGGTAGACCAGGGCGGCGAACAGTTCTGGCTGGTTGGTGCAGATGGGCAGGTCAAGCTGAGCAAGAACGTGGAAGTGGGCGGCTCTTATGTGAAGGATGAGAATCCGCTGGCGCCTTACCTGCTGAACAGCGCCAACATCGGCATACGCCTGGCCGACCACACGCTGCTGGTGCTGGAAGCGGCGCATACGACGAGCACCGTCAATACCGGCACCGGCGTCAACAACTACACCACGCCAGCGCTGGCCAACCGTGTCGGCGAAGTCAGTGGTAATGCGATGCGCGCCGATTTACACCATCAGGGCGAATCCTGGGATCTACGCGCCTTCGCGGCAAAGAGCGATGCCGAGTTCAACAACCCGGCGGCGTCATTCAACGGCGGCCGCGTGGAAGGCGGCCTGAAGGTCAACGCGGAAGTCACCGACACCGTGAAAGCCTATGGCGAAGTGCTGCATTCCGAAGACAAGATTGCTGACGGCAAGCGTGATGGCGCGCAAGTCGGCGTACAGCTGAAGGCGACAGACAAGCTGACGCTGGACGTCAGCGTGCGCAAGTCGCGTGAAGAGCGCAGCCAGAACGGCGCCGACATCACCACGCCGACGCCGATCACTGCGCCGCTGGGCAATGGCGTCGGCACCGATTCCATCGTCAGCAATGGCGGCGGCGGATTCTTCGGTAATGGCAGCGACGCCATCAACCCGACCACCGGCACATCGGTGCTGAACGGCAATTCAGCCTTCCCGGTCAGCGGCGGCACGATACTGCCGGGCTCGCTGGACAGCACCTCCGTCAGCCTGGGCGCCAGCTACAAGCTGACCGACAAGCTGACAGTGCGCGGCGTGGCAGAAAACAGCATAGAAGGTGACCGCTACCGCCGCGTGGCAGTGGGTGCGGATTACCAGTTAGCAGAACGCACGCGCCTGTATGGCCGCTATGAAACCAACAGCGGTCTGGCTTCGCTGTATTCGCTGAACCCGGATGTGCGCAGCAATGTGTTCGTTGCCGGTGTGGATACCAGTTATATGAAGGGAGGGCAGGTATTTTCTGAATACCGCATGCGCGATGCGGTCGATGCACGCGACCTGCAGGCTGCATCCGGCATCCGCAACGTGTGGGATATAGACGAAGGTCTGCGCGCCTCTACCAGCGCAGAAAGGCTGACGGTGTTTTCCGGCTCCGGCGCGCAGGCTACCGCGCTGACCGGCGGCATCGACTATTCAGCCAATCCGCTGTGGCGTGCTTCTGCCAGGCTGGAATGGCGACGCACCGACGATAGCCTGGGTGCAGCCGGTTTCGACACCTACCTGTCGACGATCACGCTGGCACGCAAACTGAACCGCGACTGGACCATGCTGGGCCGCAATTACCTGCTGTACACCGACAACAAGGACAAGGGCGACATCATCCAGGACCGCTTCCAGGTCGGCGCCGCCTATCGCGACAATGATACCAACCTTGTCAATGCACTGGCCAAGTACGAGTACGTGATCGAGCAGGATGACAGCATAGATCCGCGCAGCATGCGCAAAACGCACATCCTGTCCGCGCATGCCGACTACCATCCAAGCCGCCCATGGTGGTTCACAGGCCGCGTTGCCGGCAAATATGTGAAGGAAGACATCAGTGCGGTGCGCGACAGCTATACGGCGATGCTGGTGGGTGGACGTTTTACCTACGACATCACGGAGCGATGGGATCTTGGCGCCTCCACCAGCGTGCTGTATAGCCCGCAGGGCGCGGCGCGCCAGTGGGCACAGGGAGTAGAAGCGGGTTACCAGGTGCAGACCAACCTGTGGGTGTCGGCAGGCTTCAACTGGAGCGGCTTCTACGACCGCGACCTGACGGCCTCTGATTACACCACGCGCGGTGTCTACCTGCGGCTGCGCTGGAAGTTTGACGAAGACCTGTTCCGTGGAAAAAATCCCGACGTGAACCGGGCGCTGGACCGCTAACCGACGTACCTGACAATACTCAACGACATTCAACAAGAGTCACTGAAAAGTCACTGAAAAGAGGCAATGATGAAACTGAAATCACCCACCATTCGTATCGCTGCCACCGTTGCGGCGGCTGCGGTTACCCTGTTGGTACAGGGCAGCGCCGCTGCGCAAACGCTGAACCCGCAGCAGGACAGGATCAGCGACGAAGCGATCCATGCCGATTACCAGACCTATGAGGCAACCCAGCTCAGGATCAGGGCGCTCAATGACGGCGGCCGCCGTGTGGCAGATTACCACCTGTCCAAGGCGCAGTGCTGGCTGGATGTGTCTTTCCATGAATACACGCGCAATGACCGCAGCGCCTTCCCGCAGCAGGCGCTGGATGAGTCAGCCAAGCTGATCGGCCTGATGGAAATCAAGGCCATTCCGTTGCCCATGGATACGCCGCTGGTCAACAATGCCGAACGCCTGCGCCCGGACCTATGGGACAGGGCCTTGAAGCTGCAAAGCCACGCCGGCTTCCAGTGTGTGCAGCAGCGCGTTGCCTGCGGCGAAGTGGAACTGGTACATGCCGGTAACGAAAGCCGCCAGCAGGGCTGGCGTCACGCCAAGCCCTATGTGCAGATCGCCGAAGACCAGATCAACGCCGCTGAGCATGAAGCCGATGCTTGCTTACCGAAGCAAGTAGTTGCTGCGCCGGCTATACCCGCGCCGCAAGTTGTCCCGCAGCCGGCCAAGCCTGTGCATCTGGTGGCCAATCTGCTGTTCCAGCATGACAAATTCGCCAGGGACAAGATACTGCCTGCGACACTGGCCCAGCTGGATGAAACGCTGGCGAAAGTCAGGCGCGAAGGCATACAGCTGACCGATGTCAAGCTGACCGGTTTTGCCGACCGCACCGGCAAGCCTGCCTACAATGCGGCGCTGGCGGAAAAGCGTTCGGCGACGGTCAAGGCCTACCTGGTTGCGCAAGGTATTCCGGCCAGCATCCTGCGTGTGGATTCCAAAGGCGATGCGCAGCAGATAGAAGCCTGCCGCACCGGTTTTAAAGTGCTGGCAGATGAACTGGCCTGCCTGACGCCGAACCGGCGCGTTGAAGTGGAATTTAGCTGGACCGGTAAGTAGGCCGACTCTGGGTCGCCAAGGAAAGATAAAACGGCGCTGCAATTGCAGCGCCGTTTTGTATTGGGTTTTAAGTCATGCGGCTTTAGCTCGGCTGACCCGCTGCTGCTACCAAGCCTGCCGCATTCCTGGCCGCCTCCGTATCCCTGGCAGGCGGCTGGCCAAACATGCGGCCATATTCGCGCGTGAACTGCGACGCGCTTTCATAACCGACTGCAAACGCAGCAATACTCGGCGACAAGCCTTCCGCCATCATCAGCCGGCGGGCCTCGATCAGCCGCAGCTGTTTCTGGAACTGTAGCGGTGATAGCGAAGTGACGGCGCGGAAGTGATGGTGGAAAGATGAAGGACTCATGCCTGCCGCTGCCGCAAGGCGTTCCACTGGCAGCGCGTGCATGAACTCGGCCCTCAGCACCGCCACGGCGCGTGCCACATGCTGTGCGTGGCTGTTCGGCCCACTCAGCCGGCGGATCGCCGCTCCATGGCGGCCAGCCAACAACCAGTAATGCAGCTCACGAACCAGCTGCGCATGCAGCACCGGCACTGATGCTGGCCGCTCAAGCAGGCGCATCAGCCGCAGCGCCGCATCGGCGACTTCGGTATCGGTCGGTTCTGCCCGTAGTGCAGAGCCGTCGGCAACCGGTGCTGCGTCCATCTCCAGCGCCATCTCCAGCGCCAGTTCTGCAATCAATGCAGGGTCAAGATCCAGTATCAGGGACAGGTAAGGCGCGGCGATGCTGGCGCGGGTGATCTGGCTGACAGTAGGCACGTCGGCGGTAATCAGCAGCGAATCACCGGCGTTGAATATCAAACTCTGGTTGCCCACGGAAACTTGCTTGCTTCCCTGCAGCACCAGGCACACGAGCGGCCGCGAGATCGCATGCTCAATGCCGCTGGGCATCGTCGAGCGTATCGTGATCAGGCCAGGAATGGGAGTCTGCGCGAGGCCGGCGGGGTCCGCGTAGGTGTCCACATAACGGCGGACGGCATTGAGTAGCGTGTCAGTCATGTGCTGATCCTAACCCATCCGCTGCCGCCGCGCCTAGCCCATTTGGAGGATCAGGCAAGGAACGTCGAGGTTCCGGCAACGGTTGCAGCTGGCTTGGCCCTACCATGAACTTCCCGTTACTTCCCTTTACTTCCCCTTTTAACAGGAGTTATAGCATGAGCAAAATCACCATCGTTACAGGCGCCAGCCGTGGGCTGGGCCGCAATACTGCATTAAGCATCGCCCGCAACGGCGGTGATGTCATTATCACCTACCAGAGCCGCAGCGAAGAGGCGCAGGCCGCTGTCGCAGAGATTCAAGCAATGGGCCGCAAGGCCGTCGCGCTGCAGCTGGATACCGGCAATGTCGCTGGCTTCGCCGCATTTGCCGAAAACCTGCGTGTGACCTTGCAGGACAACTGGCAGCGCACCAGCTTCGATCACCTTGTCAATAATGCCGGCCATGGCGACTACGCGCTGATAGCGCAGACCACCGAAGCACAGTTCGACGGATTGGTTAATGTCCACTTCAAGGGTGTGTTTTTCCTGACGCAGACGCTGCTGCCATTGATCGCGGACGGCGGCCGCATCGTCAACCTGTCTTCCGGGCTGACGCGCGTTTCCTTCCCAGGTTATGCCGCGTATGCGGCTGTCAAAGGCGCCATTGAAGTGCTGACCAGCTATATGGCAAAAGAACTGGGAAGCCGCGGCATCGCCGTCAATACCGTAGCGCCGGGTGCGATAGAGACGGATTTTGGCGGCGGCGCGGTGCGTGACAATCCCGAGGTCAATAAAATCTTTGCCGACATGACAGCGCTTGGCCGTGCCGGCATGCCGGACGATATCGGGCCGATGATCGCCGGCCTGCTGTCGGACAGCCATCGCTGGGTCAATGCGCAACGCATAGAGGTATCCGGCGGCCAGGGCATCTAATGGCGCGGTGAACGGTGGAGGGGTTGGCAGTTGCGAGTTTTCTTGCTACTGCTAACGTGGATCAAAAAAAAACCTCCAGGAATTTCTTCCTGGAGGTTTTTTGTTAAGAGCTAACTAGCTAATTTGCTTACGCAAAACTGGCCAGCGCGCCTTTCATCTTTTTCAACGCAGCGCTTTCGATCTGGCGGATGCGTTCGGCGGAGACGCCGTATTCGCTGGCCAGCTCATGCAGCGTTGCGCCTGAACCGTCATCATTTTTGAGCCAGCGCTCTTCCACGATACGGCGCGAGCGCGGGTCCAGCTTGGACAATGCCGTTGCCAGGCCTTCTGTCTGCAGGCGGTCGTACCGTTGCGCTTCCAGCATGCGCGTTGGTTCTTCCGCTTCTGTTTTCAGGTAGGCGATAGGCGCGAATTTTTCATCATCGTCGTCAGTCGGCGCGTCCAGTGCCACATCGCGGCCGGACAAACGCATTTCCATTTCGATGACTTCTTCACGCTTGACGTTGAGTTCCTTGGCGAGCGAATCCACTTGCTTAGGAGACATCGCATCCAGGCCTTCCTTGTGGCTGCGCAGATTGAAGAACAGCTTGCGCTGTGCCTTCGTCGTTGCAACCTTGACCAGACGCCAGTTTTTCAGGATGTACTCATGCATCTCAGCCTTGATCCAGTGCATCGCATAGGACACCAGGCGCACGCCCTGGTCAGGGTCGAAGCGCTTGACGGCTTTCATCAGGCCGATAT